>NZ_JAAORA010000008.1 GCF_011601315.1 Candidatus Chlorobium masyuteum
GAGCCGGTTCGAGCTCAAAGATCGGTGTCAGCGGATACGGACTGGCCTCAACCAATGGAGTGAGCGGAGCGGTTTCAGGAAGCACCATTACCACCCAGTTGCGCGGTGTTACCGGCCAGACCCAGACCGTCGGGGATGTCAAGATGACCCTCAACTTCTCGAACACGACAGAGTCCGGTGCCCATGCAGGATCGTTCACGATTACCGCACAGACCATCTAACACCTATGACCGTAAACGCTCCGGATCCATTATGAGAATCGGGGCAGTAAAAAGGGGAGGCTAATGAAGTATCAGCCTTCCCTTTTTTGATTTGGACAAAAGTTCAGGAGAGCATTTGCTTAAGCAGTCAATACGCTCAGAACTCCTCGATGTAGAGCTCCCCCGGATCATTCGGATGGTGCCGCCTGTAACCGTAGCCCTCCAGCCACTCTGAAACGTGAGCAACCATATCCGGCTTGCCGCTGACAAAAAAGTGTGTGCGGTCAGGATCGGGAGAGATGTTGTATTCGTTCTGCAGAATATCCTGTTTCAGCAACTCCTCAATCCATAACCGGTAACCATCCCAGCGCTCATCGGCATCGGTGAGTGTAGGCACATAAAAAAAGTTGGCGAAGCTCTTTTCAAGGAAGGTCAGCTCACTGTAGTAGCCCAGATCCCACCGGTGCGCCGCGCCCTGAATCACCACCATCTTGCTCTCGGGCCTTTCGATAATATGTGAACGTAGAAAGCTGATGTAGGGGGCAATGCCGGTTCCTGTCGCCACCATAACAATGTCGCTGCCGTCCGGGGTTTCGTCGAGACGGAATATTCCGGTTATGGCTGTACCGACAAAAACCCGATCCCCTGTGTTGAGATTAAACAACCTTGAGGTCAACTGGCCGGACTTGACCTGTGATATATAAAACTCAAGCTGGCTGGTCTCGGTTTTGGCAGAAGCAATGGAGTAAGGCCTCTTGATAAGTTTCTCTGCATCCGCAGGCACCACCTCTGGCTCCGAATTGGAAGAGCGCTTCTCGAAGCCGTAAAGACCGAGCAGCATATTCTGACCGGCTTCAAACTCCTTTCGCGGCTCATCGGTATCAACCCGAAGAATCATAAGGTCCGGAGTAACCATAATTTTACCCGTAACCGTCGCATTGTATTCTGAACGTTCCATGTACTCACCATCCTGATACTGATTGCAATAACTTCATTTCACACCTTCAATAAATAACATACAAGAGATAGCAACAGTTCACCCCGTTTCGCATCATATTGTTATGGGCATCACGATTAATCTGTTCCGCGATTCGATCAATTCGTCGGACGGTGCTCCAAATCCCATCCCGGCGCCGACTTCATCGTGGGCTACCAATATTGCCCCTACAGGGCTTGACCTTCACTCAATAATGATATCATACCGGTCGAGCAGACCGATAACCTGGGGGAGGAGAAAGCGGGCTTTCTTCAGACGGTTGGTCTCGGGATCAATGGAGTAGTTAAAGGCCGAACGGAGGTCGGCATGCTCAAGATTGCTCTTAAGAAAGGTCGTGCGTAAAAGATCACACGCTTCAAAAATTGCTCCGGTGAGATCGGCTTCGGTGAAATCGGCTTCCTGAAGATCACAGTTTTTGAAACGGGTATTCTTCAGCTTTAACTGGCTGAAGAGTGCCAGTTTCAGCATGCACTCCTCAAAATCAAGCTGCAACAGAAACCCCTTGCACTCCGTGAACTGCACACCGAGCAGCTTGCAGCCCCTGAACTGCACATCCTGCAGCAGGCTGCTGCGCACTGTTGCCAGACTCAGATCACAGTTTTCAAACAGGCAGTTCCTGAAGGTAATTCCCGAAAGATCACCCCTGTTTCCGTAACACTTGATGAAGCGGCACTCTTCATATACCCCTTTCAGGAGCGGGTTTTCTGTGAGGGAGACTCGCTCAAAAACTCTGTTTTCAATCAGCTCTGTATGCATGGTGGATCTCTCCCTGTTATCCGCTATCGCCATCCGCCGCCGAGCGCACGGTAGAGCTCTGACATGGCGGTAAGATGCTGACGCCTTACAGAGGCAAGGTCAAGCTCCGCCTGAAGGGCGCTGGTCTGGGCAACCATAACTTCAAGATAGCTTGCCATTCCGCTCCGAAAAAGCATCCCTGCATTGGAAACCGCTTTATGCAGCGTTGCAACTCTCTCTGTAGCCATGCTCTCCTGTAGTTTCACCTTGTCGAGCTGAACCAGCGCATCCGAGACCTCTCCGACAGCCTTGAGCAGTGAAAGCTTGAACTCAAGCTCCGCCTGCTCCCGTTTTATTCTTGTCTGCTGATAGCGTGCCTTCAATTGACCGCGCTGGAAAATCGGTTGCAACACGGCTCCCTGCACAACGCCGAAAATGGAACCCGGAACGGTAAACCACTGGCTTCTTTTGAACGCTTCAAGGCCACCGGTAGCGGTAAGCGTCAGCGAAGGGTAGAGCGAAGCTTCGGCCTCACCCATATCAGCATGGGCGGCCCTGACCGCCAGTTCAGCAGCACGAACATCCGGACGGTTCTGCAGAAGGGAGGAGGGGATTCCGGAGGGCAGCTCGTCAGCCACTTTGAGGGTAAAAAGCGCCTGATCACGCTGAATGGCTCCGGGCATCCGGCCGCAGAGGATGCTGAGCGCATTCTCCTGCGCACTGATTTTCTGCTCAATCTGGGGAAGTGATCCCGCTATCGACTGCCGTAACGCCTCCTGCTGCTGAACGGCAAGGGCCGTAACCTGACCGGCATCATACTGAAGCCCGATCATTTTCAGCGTGGTGTCGGCAATGGCAAGGTTTTTTCTGGAACTTTCAAGCTGCCGGTCAAGCATCAGCAGATTGTAATAACCTGAAGCAACGTCAGCCACCAATCGGGTACGAACGGCTTTTGCCGCCTCCCCTGTCTTCAGGTAACTGGCAAGGGCTGAGCTCTTTCTGCTGCGGATTTTTCCCCAGATATCAACCTCCCATGATGAGGTGCCGTAAGCACTGTAGTCATCAAGATTTGTCTTTACACCGTTATCGGACGGATGCGTTCTGGTATTCTGGACACCGAGGTTCAGTGTCGGCAGAATGCCGAGACGTGCCGAACTGAGGGTTTGACGGGCATAGTCAATATTTTTGAGCGCCACCTGCAGGTCAATATTGTTCACCATTGCGCTGTCAATGAGCAGACAAAGCGTTTTATCAGCAAAGAAACTCCGGTAGGGCAAGAGGGCGATAACCGAATCGGAGGCACTGCCCCCTGAACGCTCACCACTGCGATAAGCCCGGGGCATAGCCACTTCCGGCTTCCGGTAGCTTCCGGTAGTACTGCATGCCGTGATCCCGAAAGCGAGCAGCATCAGGATGCCTCTCCGTAAAATCCGTTCAACCTCTTTTCTCATAGAGAACCTGTTAATGATGCTATCATTATGCGCCTTCACAACTGCACCGAGCCCTTTTTCTCCTCTCGCTCAACCTCGTCAAGCAGCTCCCCCGCCTCCACAATGGCTGCCGCAGGGCCGGTAATCCGCTCCTGAAGGTGCTGGAAGGTGACAAAAAGGACCGGTACAACAAGAATACCGAGTACCATACCCACAAACATACCGCCGATAGCCGCCGCGCCGATGGAGTGGTTTCCCTGGGCCGCAGGGCCGGTCACAAAGAGCAGCGGGAGAAGTCCGGCCACAAAGGCAAGTGAAGTCATAAGAATCGGCCGCAGCCTCGCTTTGGCACCCTCAATTGCCGCAGCGGAGAGTGAACTGCCGGCAACCCTGCGCTGCAGGGCGAACTCGACAATCAGAATGGCGTTCTTGGCCAGAAGACCGATCAGCATGATAACCGCCACCTGCACATAGATATTGTTCTCAACCCCGGCAAGCTTGATGCCGATAAATACCCCGAGCAGACCGGTCGGAATGGAGAACATCACCGCAAGAGGCAAAAGATAGCTCTCGTAGAGCGCGGCAAGAAGAAAGTAGACAAAAACGACGGAGAGCAAAAAGATAAAGAGCAGCCCGCCGGTTGATTCAAGCTCCTCACGGCTCTGTCCCTTCCAGTCATAGGTGTAACCTGCCGGAAGAGCGGTTTTGGAGAGCTCTTCAACGGCCTTGATGGCCTGGCCGGTACTGAAACCCGGCTTGACCATGGCGTTGACCGAAACTGCATTGAACATATTGAAGTGGTCAACCGATTCGGTGCCGTAGACCCGTTTCAGGGTGATGAGTGACGAGACCGGTACCATACTGCCGCCGGAGCTCTTGACAAAAATGCCGTTCAGGGAGGCCGGTTCGGAGCGCTCCCCCGGTTCGGCCTGCATGATCACCCGGTAGTACTTGCTGAACCGGTTGAAATCCGATGCCTGTGAGCTGCCAAAATAAACCTGCATGACGGAGAGAAGCTCCTTGACATTGACCCCGAGCTGGGCAGCCTTGACGTTATCCACCACAAGCTCAAACTGGGGGTTGGTTGCCTTGAAGGTGGTGAAGGCCGCGGCAATTTCAGGCCGTTTCATCAGCTCTCCGATAAAGCCCTGCGCCACACTGCCGAGTTTATCCAGCCCGCCGCCGCGACGATCCTGCACAACAAACTCAAGACCGCTGACGGTACTGAAACCCGGAACGGTTGGCTGGGCAAGCGCAAAGAAGGAGCCCTCCCTTCCGGAAAGTTTTTTTGATATGGTGGCCAGGATTTTTTTGATGTTTCCATCCGGCCCGCGCTCCCCCGGCTCCTTGAGCTGCACAAAAAGCAGACCCGACGAGGGGGATGAACTTCTGGAAAGGATATTGATACCGGCCACCGATATCGCCTTTTCTATCGCAGGAATGGTAGCGAGGGTTGCCGATGCCCTGTCCATGACCGCCTGGGTTCGGGCAAATGATGCTCCGGGAGGAAGGGTGACGGAGACAATCACAAAACCGTTATCCTCATCCGGAATGAATCCCGTCGGCGTCACCCTGAACATCACGAAAGAGAGCAGGACCAGCAGACCGAGAAAACCGAAGGTGAATCGCTTGTTTCGGATCAGATAGACCAGTGCACCGAGATATTTGCGCTTCAGCACGTCAAATGCGGTGTTGAACGCGGTAAAAAAACGATGACCGTATGCACCGAATTTTTTCAGTTTTCCATGCCTCCCTTCTCCTTTCGCATCATGGAGATTGGTGAGAAACAGAGCGCAGAGAGCCGGGCTCAGGGTAAGGGCGTTGACCGCAGAAATCAGAATGGCAATGGCAAGCGTAAAGGCAAACTGGCGGTAGAAGACACCGGTCGAACCCTGCAGAAAGCCTACCGGCAGAAAGACCGAAGCCATCACCAGCGTAATGGTGACAATAGCAGTGGTAATTTCGCGCATGGCTGAAACCGTGGCAACCTTGGCCGGATAGTTCTTCTGCTCCATTTTGGCATGGACCGCCTCAACCACTACAATGGCATCATCAACCACAATACCGATAGCCAGTACAAGCCCGAACAGGGTCAGCACGTTGATGGAAAAACCGAAAAGGTTCATAAAGAAAAAGGTGCCGACAATGGCGACCGGAACGGCAATGGCAGGAATAATGGTGGATCGGAGATCCTGCAGAAAGAGAAAGACCACAAAAAAGACCAGCAGAAAGGCTTCAACAAGCGTATGCTCAACCTGTACAATCGACTCGTCAACCACCTTTTTGGAGCTGAAGGGAATCGAATAGCTGATGCCGGCAGGCAGAGCGCCTGCGGCCTTTTCAAGCACCTTGCGAAGCCCGGTCTCAACCTTGTTGGCGTTTGAACCCGGAGCCTGATAGACCGCCATCACCACACCCGGTTGGCCGTTGGCCTTGGTATTAACCGTATAGCGGTAGGCGCCGAACTCGATACGGGCGATATCACCGAGTTTGAGCAGCGATCCGTCGGGATTGGCGCGGATCACCATATCCTCATAATCGCCGGGATAGGCATTCTTCCCCTTGTACTTCATCACATACTGCATCGCCTCACTGCTGTTCTCGCCGAAGGAGCCCGGAGCCGCCTCAAGGTTCTGGCTCTGGATTGCGGCTGCGACCTCCTGCGGCGTCACCTTGTATGCTGCCATCTGCTGCGGGCGCAGCCAGATACGCATGGCATAATCCATGTTGCCGTAAACAGACACCTGCCCTACACCGGGCACGCGGGCCAGATCATCGACAATGTTGATCTTGGCATAGTTCTGCAGGAAGATCTGGTCATAGGCCTTTGAACTGCTTGAAAGCGTGATCAGCATGATCTGGCTGTTCTGACGCTTGACGGTCGATACGCCGATCTGGTTGACCTCTGCCGGGAGGCGGCTGGCCGCCTGGGCAACCCGGTTCTGAACATTGACCGCAGCCTGGTCGGGATTGGTGCCCTGCTTGAAAAAAACCGAAATGGAGAGCGATCCGTCATTGGCGGAGGTTGAGGTCATGTAGGTCATGTTTTCAACCCCGTTGATCGCCTCTTCAAGCGGCGGCGCAACCGAACGACCGACGGTTTCAGCACTTGCTCCGGGATAACTCGCACTCACCGAAACACTCGGAGGAGCGATATCGGGAAAGCGGGTAATGGAGAGCTGGTTGATGCCGACAAGGCCGAGAATAACCAGAATGATGGATATGACGGTAGCAAGAACCGGCCTTGATATAAAACGTTCAAACATGAATAGTCTCTGGTTAGCGCCTTCAATCCGTTACGGAACTCATTTTTCCTCTCTTCACTGTTTTGCTGCCGCTGCCGCCGGAGCTGCGCTGAGCGGCTTTATCACCGTGCCATCCGGAAGTTTTTCAGTACCGGCAGTTACAATGCTATCTCCCGCTTTCAGACCGGAACCGACGATATAGTTGTTGCCGCTCTTGCCTGTAACAGTAATCGACTGCTTTTTAACCCGGTTACCGCTGCCGACGAGAAAGACAAAAACCTTGTCCTGCAACTCAACCGTGGCCGCCTGCGGCACGAGCAGCACATTGCGATAGATCGACTCCAGAACAACCTTGCCGGTGTTTCCCGAGCGCAGCAGCCCGTCCGGATTCGGAAATACCGTCCGTATCCTGACCGAACCGGTTGCCTGGTCAAACTCGCCGCTGATGGTATCGACCGTTCCCTTTGAGCCGAAAAACGTGCCGTCCGCCATGACCAGAGAGACCGGCGCCACCTGGCGGAGCTTCTCCTGTATGGTGCTGCCCGGATAGCGGTTGCGGAACTGCATAAAATCAATTTCACTCATGCTGAAATAGGCATAAATCTCGCTGACGTCACTGAGCTGCGTCAGGGACTGGCTCTGATTTTTGGTAACCAGACTGCCCAGCCTGAAAGGAATTCTGCCAATGTAACCGCTTACCGGTGCTTTTACGGTGGAGTAATCCACATTGACCAGTGCAGAGCGGGCCGCAGCTCTTGCCTGCTCGACAGAGGCCTGGGCGGCCTGACGGTTTGCCCTGGCGGTTTTAAGCTGAATGTCCGAGACCACACTGTTCTTTACCAGCGGCACCAGTTTCTCCTCGTTGAGTTTTGCAACCACGAGTGAAGCTTCAGCGGCATGCTGGGATGCCAGTGCACTGTTGTACTGCTCACGATAGAGGCGGTCATCAATTTTAAAGAGAGGCTGACCCGCCTTCACCCATGCACCTTCATCAACATAGATCCTGCTGAGCGTGCCGTCAACCTGGGGACGGATCTCCACATTGACCTTTCCCTCAAGCAGGGAGGAGTATGAGGTGGTCACCGCGGCATCTCCGGGCGTAACCCTCATCACCGGAAGAGCCGGAGTTCCCTTCTGCTCGCCATCTTTGCCACCTTTTGACGGGCCGCATCCGGCAACGAGTAGCGGTATGGAGAAGGCGATAACGACCTGAAACCGGAAAAACCGCTGCATCACCCTGTTCTTCATAATATCCTGTTGTTAATCCACTGAAACATTAAAAAATCCTCTTGTATGCACCGCCACTCCCGGCCTGCCGGGCAAAGATGCAACAATTTACAAGGATACCACTTACCCGCAAAAATTCAACATCATTTGCTGCAATGAGCAAGAACGATAGAGAATATTTTACAAATTATGCCGCTCTCTCACGTTTCACGCCAGGATATTCAGAGCTTCAGCGCGTTTGTCTCCCGTTCAAGCTCAAGCAGATGCCTTTTGAGCGCTACCCCTCCTCGATATCCGCTGAGAGCGCCGTTACTGCCGATGACCCGGTGACAGGGAATAAAAACCGGCAGAGGATTGCGATGATTGGCCATCCCGACTGCGCGGACAGCACGCGCATTTCCTGCGGCAATGGCGACCGCTCTGTAGGTGGAGGTCGTGCCGTATGCAAGAGCACTGAGCTCCCGCCAGACACGCTGCATAAATGGCGTGCCCGACGGGGCAAGGGGAAGTGAGAAGTGGCAGAGAGAGCCCTGAAGGTAGGCGTTCAGCTGCCGGAAGGCCTCCACGGTCAGCTCCGTTTCACCGATTTCAGCATCTTCGGGAAGAGTATCCGCAGGAAAAAAAAGATTGGTGATAGCACCTTCACGCTCCGCAACGCCGATTCGGCCGATCGTGGTATTCTGAAAAGAGAGAATCATGGTACTAAAACCTTTTCTGCAAGTTATGATAAAGAATACCAACAACAGCAGAGTGCAAAAAAACTCCTGATGAACCGCTCTATTACTCCTGAACCGGCTGAACGGGGTTTCTTGCAGATTTTCCGACCGTATAACTTCCGGGATACTGGAAAATCCGCAAATCAAAGTAGGAGAGAACGGCAATGATATGATCAAGGATATCCGCCTGTACCTGCTCAAATGCCGCCCACTCCTTTTCACAGCTGAAAACAAGGATCTCGATCGGCAAGCCATTCGAGGTCGGTTCCAGATACCGGATAATCAGGCTCATCGACGCATTGACCTTCGGATGATGGTGCAGATAGGCCGACAGATAGGCCCGGAAAATTCCGATATTGGTCAGTCGCCGTTCATTGACCTCGAAACGGTCATCGATCTCATCACGGCGGTTGTATTTGTCGATTTCCGCTGTTTTTTTATCGAGATACTCCCTGAGCAGCTGAATATGCTGCAGCCGGACAAGCATGGCATCATCACAGAAGCGGATACTGGTCATATCGATATTGAGTGATCGTTTGATACGCCTTCCTCCCGACTCATTCATCCCCCGCCAGTTTCTGAACCCTTCCGAAATCAGGGCATAGGCCGGTATGGTGCTGATGGTTTTATCCCAGTTCTGAACCGATACCGTAACCAGCGAGATATCGGTTACTTCACCATCGGCCTCGTATTTCGGCATATCAATCCAGTCGCCGACCCGTACCAGATTGTTGCTTGAAAGCTGAATACCGGCAACAAAGCCGAGAATCGAGTTCTTGAAAATCAGCAGCAGTACAGCCGTGAAAGCACCAAGACCGCCGAGAAACACAAGCGGCGATTTGCCCATAAGTTTGGATACCACAACAACGAGGGCAATTGAAACCGCAAGCGTCTTGGTAACCTGGACAAAACTTTTAACCGGGACTCTCGACTCCTTAGAGAACTCGGAAAAAAATTCCAGCAAGGCATCAAGCAGAGAAAAAATCACCACCACTACCACCACAATCATGGAAAGCACCGCAAAATCCCTGACCAGCAGAAGCGTTGCAGGATAATAGACGAGAACCGGCGCCGATAAAAGATGAATGAGAACCGGCGGAATCAGGCGGAAGAGACCGGTAAACACGTTGTGCTTGAGCAGCAGGTCATCAAGTCGTGTACTGGTTCTTGCTGCAAGGTGTGTGATCACCCGAAGCAGAATACGGCTGATCAAAACAAAGACAACAATAATAACAGCAAGCGCCAGAACGCCGGCGATAATGGTTGCAACAAGAACAGTGAGATCGGGAGCTATACCATAGTTACGTAACAATCGGATCAAAGAGGTCATAAGAGAGCAAATCAGTTCATAACAGCAAGCAAAAAAAAAGGAACAACACCTTTATATAACAGCAAAAGCATCTGCATAATTGCATGGTCCGATACGGCTCTATACCCGGAGATCCACCCGGACAGGATCAGCACGCCGGAGGGAAGAAGAAAACCGGGATCATCTCGTATATTTCAGAGTGTTGTATGGCGATATCAGAACCGTGAAGGTTACCCTCGCTGTAGCACCTTATTCCACCTGGAAAACATAAACCCGGATGAAGAGTAAAGCGTTTTTTGCACTCCTCATACTAACGGTTCAGCTTGTATTCACTACTGAGCCCGCAGCTGCTCCTTCAGGAAGCAATGCAGGCGACATAATCGCTTTTGTGCGAAAGGGAAACATCTGGATCGCCCGCCTCGACGGGTCCGGTCAGCGCCAGCTGACAACTTCCGGCCAGGACACCCATCCTGCTCTCTCCCCGAACGGAAACGAAGTTGCCTTTTGCCGCCGAACCGAAAAGGCGATCTACCCGGATACCGGGTTCGGACAGCTCTTCATGGTTGAATGTTCCGGAGGAAAACCCCGGAGGGTGCGCTTTGAAGGCGTTCTTGCCGCCGAAGATCCCGCCTTCTCTCCGGACGGAAAGAGCCTCCTCTTCGTCGGACTCTCCGAACTTCGCAGAGCAGGAAAAAAGGATGAGCTTCAGGCTTTCGCCACCATGTCGATCACTATTGGAGAGATCCTGACTGGCAAATGCAGGCCGGTAGTGCAGAGAAAAAATGCCATGCTCGATGCGGGCTATATCTACTCCAACCCGGCCTTTTCGCCCGACGGAAAGTCGATACTCTGGCAGGAGAGCGGCAGTGATGTTTCGGGCGGTTTTGCAATCATTGATCTGAACGGAAAACCGCTCTTCAGCTATCCCCTGAAGGGGTCGGATTTTACGCCATACTGGCGTCCGGCTCTCTCCCCTGAAGGCCACAGAATACTCTGCTACTCGCCTGCAACGACAGAGAAGGCTGAAGACACGATCTATCTGATCAACCGGAGAACGCAGCGAAAGATTCTGGTGACCAGCGGCACCAATCCGGTCTTTATCCGGAACGGCAGGGCGATTCTTTTTGAACGGGGGGAAAACCGGTGGAGCAGCAATGCCTCTTCAAATCTCTGGATACTCGATATAGAGCCGGGTGCTGCACCGAAACAGATCATGACCGACGGCTCCGAACCGGCAGCCGCGCTGCCGGGCAATGAGCGTTTACAGCGAGTCTCAAAAGAGTGGAATTTTTCACCATAAAAAACTACGGCACCTCTATAAATTGTAATGAGCGGTTTGAGTACGAGGCGGACGGAGCGCAGAAACCGGAACGTACAAGGAGTACCTGAGGATTTCGAGCACCGCCCAACGAAGTAATCGAATCGCGGAATAGATTTATAGCGGTGCCGCCGGATAATCGGTATACCCCTTCTCCCCCGGCGTATAGAAGGTATCCATGTCGGGAGTGTTCAGAGGTGCTCCGGTTTTCCATCGTTTGACCAGATCGGGATTGGCAATAAACGCCCGACCGAAGGCAACAAGATCACATCTGCCCCTCTCCAGATCGCTTTCCGCCAGGGTTGCATCGTACCCGCCGGAGAGAATCAATGCACCCCTGAACTCCCTGCGGAAAGTCGCCTTGATGCTCTCCGGCACCACGGGCGCACCCATGGAGGAGTGATCAACAATATGCAGGTAGGCCGGAGCTGACCGGTTGAGCTCTGTGGCAAGCCATGCATACTCCTCCTCCATGTTGTCATAAAGAGGCATATCATTGAAGACGCCGAACGGCGAGAGCCGTATACCGACACGCTCCCTGCCGATAGCTTCACTCACCGCAGCAGTGACCTCAAAGAGAAAACGGGCACGGTTTTCAAGCGAACCGCCATACCGGTCGGTGCGACGGTTGGAATTCGGACGGATGAACTGTTCGAGCAGATAACCGTTTGCTGCATGAAGCTCAACACCGTCAAATCCTGCCGACACTGCATTCTCCGCCGCACGGGCATACTCTGCGACAGCATCGGTGATATCCTTCCCGCTCATCGCTTCAGGTATCGGGAAAGGCTTAAGCCCGTCAGCATCCGTATACATCTCTCCGGAAGCGGCCACAGCAGAAGGTGCAATCACGCGGGCTCCTGCGGGCAGGTTGAGCTGATGGGCAATACGGCCACAATGCATGAGCTGCAGAAACATTTTTGCTCCCCCCTCATGCACCGCTTCAGTAACGGCTTTCCATCCCTCTACCTGGGACGGGGAGAATATTCCGGGTATGCGGGGATAGCCAAGACCATTCGGTGATGAGGATGTTCCTTCGGTGATGATCAGCCCCGCCGAACTGCGTTGAGCGTAGTACTCCGCCATGAGCGCGGTGGGGATATTTCCGGTTGCGCGGCTGCGGGTCATTGGCGCCATGACCATACGGTTCTGCAGCATGATGGGGCCAAGAGAGGCCGGAGAGAAGAGTAGAGACATGGTAAACTCCCGGAGGAAAAAGGGTTCAAGTACAAGTCACAACCAACAGCGCTATAAGGGTGTTGATCTTCCCATTAACACCTGTATCAACTTTATGGTTCATGAAGGTCATCAGGAAATTCTCTTCAGAAAATCTCTTACCGCGATCAGAAAGGCTTCAGGCTGCTCTTCGTGGGGAAGATGACCGCAATCTGGAACCACCACCAGCTCAGCCTCTGCAAGCTCACCGGCAAGCCGGATGCTCTCCTCTTTTTTAACCATGACATCGTACTCTCCCGTAATCACCAAAGAGGGTTTCCTCATGGTCTTGATTTGTTCATCAAGCTTGAGATGGTGTGTCTCAAGAAATACCTCAAAAAACGCCCTCGCCCAATCACCCTGCATCTGGTCCTGGCGAAATGCAGTGAGCACATCGCCTGCAAGACGCTCCTTGTTGTACCACATGGCGCGAATCACCTTGTTGTAAAGCCGGGTAATGAGCAACTTCATCAAGCCGGAAAAGAGCGGAGTCATGGCTTTCATCAGCGGCTTCATGAGCGCGGGCACCTCGCTCGTCGCATAGCCGCTGTAAATCATGGCATCCACCAGTACCACCCCCTCAACCTGCTCCGGGTAGCGAAGCGCCGTGAGCAGCGCAAGCGTACCGCCTGTCGAGTTCCCGACCAGCACCGCTCTGCTGAAACCAAGCTGCCGGATCATCGTTATCACAAGATCACTCTGCGCCTCGGGAGAGTAACTGACCCCCTTCGCTTTTGATGCATGCGGACGTGAGGTGTAACCGAAAGCAGGCCGGTCAAAGGCTATGACCGAAGAGGTTTTCGCCAGCTCATCAAAAACAAGCCGCCAGGAGCGCATGCTTAAAAAACTGCCGTGAAGAAGTACCAGAAGCGGCTCTCCCCTGCCCGCCAGCCGGTAATGAACATTGAAGCCGTTCACAGCAACAGATTGAGTGTCAGAAAAATCCGGAGAGTGGTTGGTCGCAGGTATAGTCATAGTGTAATGAGTGACGTTCTGTTTCCCCTGTTCTGTTTGCTGCGCCCGTAAAGGGCTTACAATCAGGCATGTTAAAGCTAAACGTTATTACTGTAGAGCGCAAGTATACTCTAAAGAGAGATCAAATTATTTGCTGTTCACTCCGTTTGAAAGCTGCTCAGGCACCGGCAGCCAATAGTTCATCAACGGCACCATAGCCCTCGCCCGGTTCAGCTGGAGACACAAAAAGATTGTGAATAAAGTGGTAGTGAAAAAGGTTACCGTATCAAAAAGCAGCACCTCAGGAGGCGGCAACAGAGAGGTGAGACTATTTTGTTTGAACCTCCTCTTTTTTTCCCCCGGACTGTTTCCTAACAAGAGATACATATACACTTTATAGTTATTTTCAGCTGATTGGTGTGAGTCATAAACATAAAAAGTGTTATTTTTTTATACGTTGAACCTTTTATTCAGGGAACAAACTCAAATCGGTAGTAAACATGATAAAACTCTCTGATGTTACCGGGAAAATTGCACTCTATATTGACCCGAACACAGGTCAAAAACATCTGCGAGCCACCTGCATGCATACATCCGGATCATTGTTCCATGAGTTTTCTGCCAGCGAGGATGTAGAGGAGCCAACCTATCTTTCCATGCAGATAGACCATAATCGCCATATTCACCTCAAACCGGAATTCCTCCAGTATCTCAATCACAGTTGCGACCCCAATGTTTACGTTGATGTGAAGCGTCATGAGTTTATCTGCCTTCGTGATATCGAAGAGAATGAAGAGATCACCTTCTTTTACCCTTCGACTGAATGGGCTATGGAACAGGTTTTTGATTGCAGGTGCCGAAGTGCCAACTGTCTGGGCGAAATTAAAGGGGCGATGCATCTGGACAGGGAGCTCTTGGCCCGCTACAAATTTACGCCCCATATTCTCGAAAAACTTCACGGTCAAGCAGAGGAACAACTGCCGGTTAACGAACCTGACACAAATTGAGATCCTGCTATGAAACTCTGTGTACTCTACTCCTCCTACGAGCAATCCGACTCACCGACCAAAGATTATGACCCGATGCGGGGTATAAAATTCTGGTTGGAAGGTCATGACGTTGAAATGGCCGACATTCATAAAGCCACAGCCGTTCAACAGGTACGGTCACTCACCCAGCAGAATTTCGATCTCTTCATCAATCTGTGCGACGGCTCTTTTGATTCCGACTGTGCCGGTATAGAGGTGGTGCAGACGCTTGAATACTTCAATGCTCCCTTCACCGGGGCCTCCTCCGATTTTTACGACCCGACCCGTGAAGATATGAAGCGTGTAGCCCGCTCTTTCGGGATCGACACACCGCTTCATCGCTTTGTCGCAACAGAGGCGGATATTGAGGAGGCAGCTCTCAATCTGCGATTCCCGCTCATTGTCAAACACCCGAACAGCTATGCAAGTATCGGCATGACAAAAACTTCCCGTGTAGAAACGCCGGAGGCGTTCAAGGGGGAAGCTGAGCGAATGGTCAGGGAGTTTGGTGAGGCTTTGGTTGAAGAGTTTGTTGAAGGCAGAGAGTTTACGGTGCTGGTGGCAGAGAATGCTGCCGACCCTTCCAACCCTGTTGTTTTTCCGGCTGTAGAGTTTGTTTTTCCGGCAGGTGAGTCGTTCAAGCACTTTGACCTTAAATGGTCCGACTACGAGGACATGAACTGCATTCCGGTCGATAACCCTGAACTGGACAATCGTCTCAGAACCATATCCGCTCAGCTCTTCACCGGTTTGAATGGCTCCGGTTATGGCCGGTGCGACATTCGAATGGACGGCGATGGCCGGCTCTTCATGCTCGAAATCAATCCCAACTGCGGGGTTTTCTACAGCCCCGATGATGCGGGAAGTGCTGATTTCATCCTGCTCAACTATCCTGATGGCCATCAGGAATTTCTACGCCTGCTGCAGGAGGCTGCCACGAAACGCTGCCGGGAGAGCGTGAAAAACTGGAAGATAAAATTTGACCCGAAAGCGGCCTACGGCATGTATGCCTCGCGGGATATCGAGCCGGGTGAGCTGATTGAGGCCTTTGAAGAAAAAGAGCATGTACTGGTATCATTGAGCTATGCCGAAAAACACTGGGACAGCCGGAATCTGCGCTGGCTCCGTCAGTATGCCTACCCGATCACCGATGAGATCTGGGTAATGTGGAGCAAAAACCCCCGTGACTGGAAGCCCATCAACCACTCCTGCAATCCCAATGCCTGGCTGGAAAACATGAATCTGGTTGCCCGTCGTTCTATCGCTGCCGGAGAGGAGATTACAATGGACTATGCAACCTTCTGCCACGCCACAATGGAGGAGTTTTCCTGCGAATGCGGAGAGCCTGAGTGCCGTCACCTCATTACCGGTAATGACGCCACACTCCCCTTTATGCAGTGCTACCGGGGGCATGTTTCAGATTATGTCAAAACAAGGATTGCCGCACTCACCCCGCAACCGGTATAGTACTGTGAGAGCCAAAATAATCCTTTCTCATGGACCATGATGAGGGCACCTCTATTACTTGTCATGAGCGGTTTGAGTGCGAGCACCGCCCAACGATGCAATCGAATCGCGGAATAAATTAATAGTGGTGCCCATGAGTAATTTCAAGTTTGCAGTTGCCCTCTGGCAATACATTCGGCCCTATCGCTGGCGCGTGCTCTTCATCCTGCTCGGATTGACGGTCGAGTTCTCCTACGAGGCAGGATTACGCTACAGCCTCAAGTTCCTGGTTGACGATGTCATCCTGAAAAACAAGCCGGATATTTTTTTTCTGCTCTTCGCTCTCTTTGCTGCGGGTGGTGTGGTCTACACCTTTTTTGCGGTCATTTGTGACTACTTCTGGGCAAAATACGGCTCCAGAATTTTCAGCGACCTTTGCCATGATCTCTTTCGCCATCTGCAACTGCTGCCGATGGAATACAACGAGCGTCAAAGCACCGGAGATTTGATGTCGAGATTCTCACTTGATGCCGCAACCATCGATAACGCCCTGGTAATCGTCCTGCCTGCTGCATTCCTCAGTATAGGGGAGTTGCTGGTCTCCTCGGCCCTGCTCCTGCAGCTCAGCCCGCTCCTCTTTTCCGGCGTACTGGTCGGGATGGTTATCTGCCTCTCTTCTCCAAACACGGTGGCCAAACAAACCAACAGCAGCAACTATGAATTGAGCCGCTATAACGGGCAGTTGGGGATGTTCCTGCAGGAACATCTGAGTGCCTTTACCATGATCCATGCCTACGGACTGGAAAATCACGTCACCGGGCAATACCGTCAAAAGCTGAAGCAGTTCGTTACCGTTGCAAGCCGGGCCAATTTTTTCTCCTACATCTCGCAGCGGATGCCCAATCTGGCCTTTCTGATCCTGAATATCGTAGTCCTCTTTGCTGCAGGGCTGCTTGTGATGCAGGGTCGGATGTCCGTCGGATCGCTGGTCTCCTACCAGATCATCTTTGTGAGCATGAGTGCCGCAATCAACCACATGACCTGGATAATCCCGAACCTCCTGTCGGCCAAGGCCTCCATGCAGCGGTTGCAGGAGGTGCTTGAAGTGCCTCTTCCCCCGGAGGAGGAGCACTACGACAATGAATCGGTTCACTTTACGGGGGAAGTTGAATATCGCCATGTCGGTTTTTCCTACAACAACGGCCAGCCGGTTTTGAATGACCTCAGCTTCCGGATTGAGCCGAAAAGCTTCACCGTATTCGTCGGGCCAAGCGGATCAGGCAAAACCACACTCATCAATCTGCTGCTCCGTTTTTATGAACCCACGACCGGGCTTATCCTGATAAATGAGATAGAGAGCAGCATGATCAATCCCCGGCTGCTGCGCAGTTTCATTGGCGTTGTTGCCCAGGAGGTCAGCCTCTTCAATCTCTCCATTGCAGAAAACATCCGCATGGGCAACCTGGATGCCGATCAGGAAGCCATCGAAAAGGCGGCAAAGCAGGCAGAGATACATGAATTTATCATCTCACTGCCCGAGCAATACGAAACACTCTGCGGAGAAGCCGGCGGGCTGCTCTCGGGCGGGCAGCGCCAGCGTATCGCACTGGCTCGTGCTCTGGTGCGTGAACCGCTTTTACTGCTGCTTGATGAAGCCACCTCGGCGCTCGATCCACTCACCGAGCAGGATATCCTGAAAACCATCCTGAAACTCCGGAGCCAGTGCACCATAGTAGCAATTACCCATAAACTTAATCTGGCTGTTGAGGCGGATATGACCTTTGTTATGGACAAAGGCTCTATCGTTGAACAGGGCACCCATAATGAGCTGTTAAACAATAACGGCTTGTATGTGCGCTTCTGGAATCACACCGAAGAACTTGAAGAAACCGTGTTGACAAACTCTATCTGATGATCAATCTAACCGAACAATAATGAAAGTTTTTGGTATTGGTGTAGGCAAGGGCAAGGGATTCCTCGGAGTCTATTCGGTCAATTACTACAAGGAGGGTGAAATCGTGATGGATCTCAGCCTTGGTGACGAAAGTCCGGTCCGGGATCTCAGGACAATTGAGCTGGCTACACGCCATATTGATCACCCGTTCGGCCGCTATGTCAACCATCATTGTGATCCCAACTGCTACATCGACAAAAAAAGGGAGCTGATGATTGCCCTCAGGGATATCAACATCGGTGACGAAATCACCTTCGACTACTCGCAGAATGAAACCGCCATTGCTGCGCCATTTGAATGCAGTTGCGGAGCAGCGAACTGCAAGGGATCAATCTGATATGGCAAGCCGGTTATCATGATACGGACGAAGGCTTCAACTCTTCATGTTGTTGTCAGCGTCCGGTCTTTTGGGCGCGGAGCTTTACGCCCCCTGAGCGGCGCCGAGAGAAAACTTCTGCTGCAGGAGCAGCGCAATCTCCTCCTGAGTGACCTCCCTTTCCTGCGACCTCCCTTCGGAAACCGATTTATAGCTGCTACCGTTGAGAACCTCCTTGCCGGAGGGAGTCTGCAGAACAACCATCAACGAGCGAACGAAAATCGAATCCGGATGCGTTGAATTCAGATAGTTGGCCGGCTCAAAATCAACCCACTCCTGCCGGGAGAGATTGAACTCATAGAGATTCTTCCAGGAATCATCGGTAATGGACTGCAAGAGATAGTTTCCGTCCGGATTCAGGAAGAGCCCGAAGGTATCAAAACCCTGCCTGATATCCCGGTTGATCCAGCCGAGGTTGATCGGTTCGCGTATGCCGTAACTGCCGAACCCGAGATCACAGAGCCACTGCTCCCCCTCTATGGTGGCTACAATCGCCATATGCGTCTTCGGACGACGCACAGGATAGGTCATCGGACGCGCAGCCACAAACTGATAGGGAACTCCGAGCGAACCCAGAGCCATGGCAAAAAGGCCGTTCACCTCGTAGCAGTACCCTCCACGTCTTCTCTCCACGATTTTTTTGTAAATCTCTTCCGGCACGAGAGAGACGACCTTCCCCTCCTGAACATCCAGGTTTTCAAACGGCACCGAAAAAAGCTGGCAGAGCATCATGCGTTTCAAAGTCGCAAAATCTGCTGCAGCAACACCTTCAAAGCCGATTCTGGCAAGGTATGACTGGAAATTGAAGTTCTCTGCTTTCATATCTTGCCGCATCCGTCTATCCTGTTACTCAAGCACATACCGGTTTTTGATATTCGCATTATATCCCCGTTCCTGAGGGTGTTACGCTTCGTCGATCTGGCGGAGGATTTCACGCAGCGAACCGGCCGCACGCATCTTTTCGCTCTCATTGCCGGAATTGTAAAAACTGATAATCGCCCTGCCGCCGATACCGATCGGAGGATACTCCTTCCCGGCAAGCATCGGCATCAGCTCAAGGAACTTCAACGCACTCTCTTTATCCATCCCGTTTATCCTGCTCACAACCTCTTCCACTATCCCGGAAGCAGCCGCCTCGTCCAGCCCTGCAACATAGGCTGCACTCTGCACGGCGCCGTACTGGAACCCCAGAACAGCAAAAATAATATCCCTGTTCGTGCTGCTCTCCAACCCTGCCGGGCACTGCCCGATCGCCTCCCCGAGAAACTGCAAGGCCATTTTCCTTACCGCTTCGGGCTTCTCCCCATGTTCTTTATACATAACTACAGATTGCCTGTTTGCCTGATTTTTACTTACAGAAAATGAGCGCCAAGTTACCATACATCAAGGAAAATACACAATAACAGGAAGTGAGCCGTTGAATAACTGAAAAGTTAACGTAGTCGAGCGTATCGCGGATTGCAACGAATGGAATTATTGAAATTTGCTCATGCCTTTTACCGGCAATTGCCGTTATTTAAGAGCACACTCACAGCTCCGGATTTAAACCAATCGGCTGAAAATTTAGTAAATGAAAACCGACCCCATCTACATCTTCCGCAAAACCTGGGCCACCTACCAGAAGGTCATCAGCAACAATCTCATGTTTCACAAAGAGATCCTGACTGCTGTCAGAGAACTGCTCGAAACCCGACCTGGACCACTCAATGTCCTTGACCTGGGATGCGGAGATGCCACCCATATCGGAAAGATGCTGAACCCCGGTCAGGTGGCGGAGTACTGCGGATGCGATCTCTCTCCGTACGCTCTCGATGTTGCCCGGAAAAACCTGGAGCCGTTCGGAACCAGTGTAAAGCTGCTCTGCAGGGACATGGTCGCCGTGCTGAGGGAGGCTCCCGCAAACCATTTCGACGTAGTGTACTCCGGGTATGCCCTGCACCACCTCTCCCTTGAGGAAAAACAGACTTTTTTCACAGAGAGTCGACGTACCCTTCGTAAAAATGGTCAGATAATTTTGGTGGATGTCATGCGCGAAGAGGAACAACTCCTTCCGGCATATCACGATAGTTACAACGGAGCGGTGGCAACGCATTGGGAGGCCCTGACCCCTGATGAACAGGATCAGGTACAGGAACACATCAGGAACTGCGATTTCCCCGAAACCCCGACCGACCTCCAGAAGCTTGCCGGTAACGCCGGTCTGACGAGCAGCCGGAGGCTGGAAAAACAGACCTGGCACGAAGCATGGTGCTATCAGGCATAAAAGGGGGCGCTTCAGCCACTCAAGCGCTCACTGCTCTTTCCGCTGAATAGAGATAGTTCACTTACAAAACGACATTCCCTTATCGTTATCTGAATGTTATGATTGGATTTTATACTCTTAACCGAGGGAAGTTCTTTGCAGCTGTTATGATGTCCTGGAATTAGTCCCACTTTTCTCGGCATTTCAGTACGCTTACTGAACCTGAATTGGGAGCAATATGAGGATATAGACAAACTTCTACTCTTATTAAACAACGTCCCATAAGGGGCGCAGCCCCCTCAGAACTGTAAAGTCGTGAACGACTTCATCCCGGCACAATACGCCCTTTTTGATTGAACGTCATTGGCTTTGTTTTACCTGCCTTATGCTCGGCAAGAGCCTCGCCCGCAAGTTTATCGAGTAAATCCTGAGATTCGTCAGTGTCCAGAAGTGCATCCCATTGAGCATTATCAGCATCTATCGTTGATACTCCTTCTTCACTGACAAGCTCATCACTTAAAATCTGAGCTTCCAGAAAACGGGCAAAATCTACCAGTTGCTCTACCCGGTTGGAAGGCAAGGAGCGGACAATTTTAATCAGAGCTTTTTCGTTCTCTTTGTCTGTATGGGTGACCGTATGCATAATCTCTCCTGAATACTGATATCAGATTCGGTAATGCCAATTGCGTTATTGCTGCCTGCTCACTCACATCACAAAACAGATGCTGAACGATGCAGTACAAAAAAGCTATTAAAGAGAATAGAAAACTATAACAATATCGTCAAATCCAGTGCATTCATGCAGGATAACGCTGAATCGAGACCCTTCCGGTTATCATCCTGCACTCGCCACTTGACAGAGTTATTTCAGAGTTATTTCACTTACAACACAACAGCCAAAAGCAGCTAAACTGTTGATATTATTGGTTTTAATAAAATCAGCCAAGGAAGTTAGTTGAAGCTGTTTTGTACGTCCCGGAAGTCGGGAGTTCGCAAAAGAATCTGGATTAGGCAGGGAAAGCCTCTACAAAGCCTTACGGATCGGCGCTCACCCTCGTTTTGAAACCATCAAGGCTGTCCTGCATGCCCTTGGCGTTAAACTGACTGTTGTTTCTGAGCACAGCGTGTGATATGTCTGATTCTGCAATGGAGAGGCCACTCCCCGGAATCCGTTCATAACCCTGCTATTTCAGCTCACCCTCACATATTATGCTGACTGAATCTGTATTGTGAGCAATGTAAGAATATACACGAACTTCTTCTCTTATTACACAACGTCCCCAAGTGCCCCCCAAAGCGACAGGCAACTATAGTCGACTGTGCCACTTCATTGGATCCTGAGATGTATGAAAAATGCTGTACACTGAGATGGATTGAGTGGACTGCTCATAAAAAACAGCATACGGAAACCGCCTGACTAATGCCCGATGGTAATGTTCATGAACTACCGGATAGAGTTCAGGGCTGCGGCAAATTGTCTGAATACATGCATCAAGACAACCAAGAAACTCTTCCCTTAAACCATCACGACGATCTTCATACCACCAGTAAGCATCACTAATATCCTGCTGCGCTTCCGGTAATATTATCAGATCAGGAAGCATGACCGCTGCGGACATTTTGCTTGACCTCGGCCCATGTGAGCCCTGAAGCAGGGTTTTTCATAAGGTTACTCTTGCGACGAGCCAACTCCTTCTTTTGCCATTCATGTACGGGTACATCTTCCGGCTTAGCCGCCAGATCATCCCAGAGATCTTCAACCAATTGTAGTTTCTCTGGTGGGCTAAGGTCAAATACGGAAACAGTATGGGTTTTCATGACTATCTGTATTTGAAATTGAAAATGTCCGTTCTTAAATGTTTTTTCTGAATGGACTCTCTTGCTACGTACTGTCCGCTTACATCACAAAACAGATGCTGAACGATGCAGTACAAAAAAGCTATTAAAGAGAATACAAAACTATAACAATATCGTCAAATCCAGTGCATTCATGCAGGATAACGCTGAATCGAGACCCTTCCGGTTATCATCCTGCACTCGCCACTTGACAGAGTTATTTCAGAGTTATTTCACTTACAACACAACAGCCAAAAGCAGCTAAACTGTTGATATTATTGGTTTTAATAAAATCAGCCAAGGAAGTTAGTTGAAGCTGTTTTGTACGTCCCGGAAGTCGGGAGTTCGCAAAAGAATCTGGATTAGGCAGGGAAAGCCTCTACAAAGCCTTACGGATCGGCGCTCACCCTCGTTTTGAAACCATCAAGGCTGTCCTGCATGCCCTTGGCGTTAAACTGACTGTTGTTTCTGAGCACAGCGTGTGATATGTCTGATTCTGCAATGGAGAGGCCACTCCCCGGAATCCGTTCATAACCCTGCTATTTCAGCTCCCCCTCACATATTATGCTGACTTAATCTGTATTGTGAGCAATGTAAGAATATACACGAACTTCTTCTCTTATTAAACAACGTCCCCAAGTCCCACCACTCGTTTTGAAACCATCAAGGCTGTCCTTCATGCCCTTGGCGTTAAACTGACTGTTGTTTCTGAGCACAGCGTGTGATATGTCTGATTCTGCAATGGAGAGGCCACTCCCCGGAATCCGTTCATAACCCTGCTATTTCAGCTCCTCACCTATTATGCTGACTGAATCTGTATTGTGAGCAATGTAAGAATATACACGAACTTCTTCTCTTATTAAACAACGTCCCTAAGTCTCCCTCTGATAAACCAAAAGCACCGTACTATGTTGAGCCTGGTTTATGCCTGTGGTTTAAGACGAGGCGAGTTATTGGATTTGAAACCCGAAAATATTGATTCACAACGACATCTGTTGATTATATTGAATGCCAAAGGCAGGAAGGACAGGGTAGTTCCTATTTCGGACAAAGTAATTACCATGCTCCGCGAATACTACAAAGCCTACAAACCAAAAGTATGGTTATTTGAAGGCCAGGAACCCGGTAAGCAGTATAGTGAAAAAAGTATTCAAAGTGTATTGAAACAAGCGATTGAAAAGGCGAAAATATCAAAGCCGGTAACTTTGCATTGGTTGCGACACTCTTACGCTACACACCTTTTGGAATAAGGAACAGACCTCCGGTATATTCAGGAACTGCTGGGGCATAAGAGCTCAAAAACAACCGAGATTTACACACACGTTACCGAAACAAGTCTGCAAAAGATTAAATCACCTTTTGATGATTTGTAACAACAATGATTATTTTTGCAAAAAATATACCTGATGACAGTCAGGCCTATACGACTGGATTGGCTCTGTAAGGATGATTTCGTTAGGGGTATATACAAGTTAGTGGCTAGGCTAAAACAACACAGACTAACAATAAAATAAATGGAACAAATATTGACAATTTTAGGAACTATCGCTTCACTTGGAGGTATACCTCTATCTATTTATCTATATCTAAAATCTAAGGAAGCAAAGTTTGACAAAATCAAAAAGGAAATTGTAAGGACACTTTCTTATCAGATTGGAGAGGAAAGAGAAATCACTGCATTTGAAATCCAAACAGTAATCAACTCAAAACTTCGAGAAAATCGATTTAAGACGAACTCTGTAAACATTGATGAAATTGTAGAAGATTTGGTTTCGGAGACAATTTCAAGTCCAATGATTGACAGGAATAGGAAAAAAATAATTCTTGACAATCTTAAAAATATATATGTCAAAGGTGAAATTCTGGAAAAACTTGACAGTATTAAATTTACAGGTGAAGAGAAAGTTACTTGGGAAAATCTAGAACCCAAAATTAAAGACTTAGTTGCAAGTAGAAAAGGACTTGATGATAAAATAAGAAGTATAGAAGAAAATAGAGAAAAATCGTATGAGCGTATTTCAACTTGGTTTGCGACTATTTCGGCTGGGTTAACAATAATAGCTGGCGTTGCTGCTATCGTAGGACAAGAATCATTTCAAAAATTATTTGAACAACTAAACCAAAACAAAGAAACAACCCAAATCGTATTCGCTCTAATGACAGGAATAATTACTAGTATTCTTTCTGGGTTGCTGACTACTTTATTAAAACGAAAACAAAATGCTGATAAGTCAAAAAATAAATCAGAAAAATAGCCCAGCCACTAACAGCACCTACCCAAAAGTGGCGGTTCAGTGGTTAAATCAAGCCTTGTGCTTCTATCAAAGTTTGTGCTTGGTTGACAGTGAAGTGCTTCGAAATCGCCACCTTCGGGTAGCTGCGAGACGTTACCATCCATATTATGAAAGAACTCCAAACACCTACAAATGAGCTTGTTGACGAATATATCGACAAATTCAATAACGATGCACGATACTATCTGGCTGACCAAGCAATCATTAATCTATTTCAGAAATTCCCGGAGAATAGAAAACTTGAAGACATTCTGCTGAAAATCAGTGTCATAAACGACTTATATAGCACGAATATTTTCGGAACTTTTATTATGGCGAGACACATTCTGAGTTTACAGATCGACAATGCACTCTTGACAGCCGACCCGAAAATAGTAAACATGATTGCGACTGGACATGGAATTTCAAAACCTAAAGGAAATGGTGACAGAAACTTTTATTCATTCGCAACAAAATATTGCAATTGGCATAACAAAGACAATTATCCAATTTATGACAGTTTTGTTCACAAAATTCTTATCGCCTTCCGAGACAAAGATAGTTTTTCAGAATTTGAAGAATCGGACTTGAGAGACTTTCCTAAATTCAAACTAATAATTACAGACTTCAAAAATAAATATTCACTTTCAAGTCATACACTGAAAGAAATTGATAAATTCCTATGGATGTATGGACAGACAATATTCCCAAACAATTACGGAAAGAAAGAAATACGGATGGTAACAAACGCTATAGCAAATGCGGGTTTGCGTGCTCGTTGAAACATTTGAATTCTTTACATACATTTGTGCTGGCAGACAGTTGAACAACAATTTATTCCCGCACTTGCCATAGCGTCAACCGTTATGTGCAAGCCTAAAACCGAGAAATCGATATGAAAGAATTAGAAAATATTAGTTCAGGAGCAAAATTTGTTAGAGCAGATTTGCATATTCATTCGTTTGGAGATGAAGGTTCTTATGACGTATTTGATACGACCATGACACCTGAAAACATTGTCGCCACTGCTTTGAGTAAGGGTTTATCAATGATTGCTATCACGGATCACAATGAAACTCTAAACGTTAAAAGAGCGATTAAATATTCTGAAGGCAAACCAATAATCGTTATACCAGGGATAGAAGTTAGTACAACACAAGGCCATCTTTTAGTTTATTTTGAAACATTAAACGATTTACAAAACTTTCGAGGGAAACTAAATATTTCGGTAAACAAGGATGTATGTAGTCAAGGAATAGTTGATTGTTTGAATCTTGCTGCATTGCATAATGGATTTGGCATTTTAGCTCATATTGAACTGTCATCTGGTTTTGAAAAGACTATTGGAAGGTTTGGACCACCAATAGAAGAAATAATGAAACACCAAACATTATTAGGTCTTGAAATCAGCAACAAAACTTCTATTAATTTTTATACAGATGATGATGATAATGCTGAAAGAAAAAGACTTTTTCATTTAAGGGTTAAAGCATTAAATCTTCCAAAAGATTACGACATTCCTAAACTTATGTCGTCAGATTCCCATACTCTATCTAGCTTAGGCACGAATGCTGATGGAGAAAATAAACTTACAAGAATTAAGGTTGAGACATTAACTTTCCATTCGCTAAGAATTGCGCTATTTTCAAGTAATTCAAGAATTAGGATAGAAAATTTTATTCCAGAGAGAACTCCTAAGTTTTTAGGAATGAAATTGGAAGGAGGTCTTCTTGACAAACAATTAATTCGGTTCAGCGACAACCTTACTTGTATCATTGGAGGTCGTGGAACAGGCAAATCAACGCTTTTAGAAGCTTTAAGAGAAACCTCTGGCAATAATTCACTTTCTAAGGTTGTTGATTCAGATGTGTGGCCAGAAAAAATTACCCTATATTATGAAGACGAGGCAGGTCAAATTCATACGCTTACAAGAGAAAAAAATTCTGAAGTCATTAATCCCACTGACCCTATTAATGGTTTATTAAGAGTGCCAATCGAAAGTTATGGACAAGGAGAAACCGCTGAAACTATCCAGCATAGCGACAACAATCCGCAAGTATTGCTAAATTTTCTTGATTCTTTTATCGATATTAAATCTTTAATATCAGAGGAAAGCGAAGTAAGGGAACTTATCTTTCAAAATCAAAGTGAAATTAACAAGCTAAGATTAGAAGTTTCTAATATTCCAGAAACTGAAAGACAAAAGAAAGTTCTTGAGGCAAAACAAGAGCAACTTAAAAAAGATAAGGCTGGTGAATTAGTAAAATATCAAATGGCTTTATTAAAAGAGAGAGAAATAAGAAAGAATATAGTTAACGATTTAAATGAATTAATCAAAAGGTATGGCACTATTTTATCCGACAATTCAGTTTTTCAAAATTTTAAAAAACTTACAGATTCTGAAATTATTGTTGGGAAAGAATACTTTGCAAAAGTCAAACAATTAGTAGCGGAATTCTCTAAGATTGTTTCATCAAAATCAACAGAACTTAACGATTCACTGAAGATAAAAGTTGAAGAATTAAAAACAGAAATCTCGAATTGGTCAGAAAAGGAGAAATCTATACAAGATAAAATAGACGAGAAAAAGCTTGACTTAGAATCAAAGGGTATTCCTTTTGATTTAGGGAAAATTAATCAGATTGCACAAGAACTTCTTTATTATCAAGACAGACTTCGCAAACTTCAACTAAGCAATGCAGATTTACAACAACTTTTACTAAGCAGAAACGAACTATTAGGTAGACGTAAAGATTTGAAAAACAAAATATACTTTACGAGAAAGCATTTTGGCGACACCGTAAACTTAAATCTTAAAAATACAGTTGATGGTTTTTTTGTCAGTTTAAAATATAGTCAAGGAACATATTCCCCTCAATTTGCAGAACACATAAAATATATAATGGATTGGCGAACTGCAAAGGTTATAAAGTCAGATTATATTGAACGGAGTTTTTCCCCAATTAAATTAGCTCAATTTATAAGAAATCGTAATCTTGACCCATTAAAAAGTATAATTGATGCAGATTCTATTCGAGTTCTTAATGATGCAGATATTTCAAGTATTTATGTTAAATTGAGTCAGAATAACTGTTTTGAAGATTTGGAATCAATAAAATTTGAAGACAGGCCGTCAATTACTGTAACCAAAATTGTTAAGGACGAATTTACTGGTAATGAAAAGATCTTTACTAAAAGTTTATCACAATTATCCCTTGGTCAACAACAATCTATTTTGCTGGCAATTCTTTTGCAGTCAAAAAGTAAATATCCCCTTATAATTGACCAGCCAGAAGACAATTTAGACAGTGAATTCATTTATAAGACAATTGTTGCCAACCTCAGAAAAATAAAAGAGAACAGACAAGTTATAATTGTCACTCATAATCCAAACATTGCAGTTTTAGGTGATGCTGAATTAATTACGCCTTTGAAGAGTACAAGTATTAAATCAATTATTTACGATAGAGGTTCAATAGACAAAAGTGAAACGCGTAAATTATGCTGTGACATATTGGAAGGTGGTGTTCAAGCATTTAAAAAAAGATTAGATATTTATGGAATCAAATAGAAAGAGAAGGTCAGCACATAACAAACGCTATAGCAAATGCGGGTACCCGTGTTCGTTGAAACATTTGAAATCTTTATATACATTTGTGCTGGCTGACAGTTGAGCAACAATTTATTCCCGCACTTGCCATAGCGTCGGCCGTAACCGGCAAGGCTGAAAAATAGTGAAAAGGGCAACTTCGGGGACACCCGCGACAAACTCTACAAAATGTGGGCAGAGGGCGGGACGGTATTGATAACGATCAGTTACATCAAGCAGAGAAACGCTTGAACAGAGATGCCTCCTTTCAGTTCGGCATGACACCTTGAAGAGAGTGGACGAAGAAAAAAAGTGCTGAGTAGCGAGTGGCGGGTGCTGAGTTGAAGAGAAAAGGAAAAGGCAGATTATTAACAAGAAATGGGCGAAATGACACGAAAAAAATAAGAAGGATGTGGACAGAATGGACAAGATCAAATGAAGGCGTGAGGTGTTGGCTTCTGGTTTGCTGCCAACATTTCGCCCCCCTGAAGCTTTAATATTGAATCCGGGGGGCGAGTAGATTCAGGCCAGTTCGGTGCTCCAGGTGATTTTGCAGCCGGAGCCGCGGAGCATGGCAGCGACGCTGCAGTACTTCTCCATGGAGAGTCCTGCGGCTTTTTCGAGGTCGGCAAGGGTGCCGTCAGGGCTCTTCATGCGGTACCTGATGTGGATCGAAGTGAACACCTTCGGATGCTCCTCTGCCCTTTCAGCCTCAAGGTCGGCCTGAAGCAGGGTCAGCTCCTTTCTCATCTTTTTGATGATGGCGATAACATCCATCATGGAGCAGGCGCCAAGCGCTTCAAGCACCGTATCCATTGGCGTGGCATATTTGGCGGGGCCTGAAAAATCCATGGTGGCGTCAAAACGGGTCTTCTGGCCCTTCTCGTTGACGCCTACGAGGGGTAACTGGCCTTTGAAGGTAACGGTTGTGTGCATAAGTTAAAATCTGTTTAGTGTTTCAATTAGTGCGTTTGGCGGTACTCGAAATCCTCATGTACCGGGTGTACATTCCGGTTCCTCTGTTCCCTCCGCCTTCTCCTTGAACCCCTCACGACGATTTTGAGAAGTACAGGAAATAAAATAATACTTCTATCCGCTCAAATCCCCTGACTGCCGTTGGGGGCTACCAATATCTCGCTCCTGTAGAACTTGATAGATAATGCTGCAACGTGCAACTTTGTTGAAACTTATAGAAGAGAGGGCAAGTTACCTTCAATACAAATTGTAGATCGAAAAGAGTACATTACTGCATGTGCAGAATGGTACAGATCAAGAGAAGGAACAAGAATAACTGCTGCCCATGAATGATCTTTTAGAAAAACCGAGAAGAGTCTACGTTTCACGAAAAATAGAGTTCAATGCTGCGCATCGGCTTTTCAATCCTGACTTTACAGATGAAGAGAACGGTGAAATTTACGGAAAATGCAGCAATAAAAACGGGCACGGCCACAACTATCTGCTTGAAATCACCCTTTACGGCGTGGTTGACCCGAATACCGGCTTCCTCTTTGACCTCAAGGAGCTGAAGGGTATTCTTGAGGAGGAGATCATTGAGCGGTTCGATCACCGCAACCTCAACCTTGATGTGCCGGAGCTGAGGGAGTGCGTGCCGACAACCGAAGTGCTTGCGGTGCTGATATGGGATATACTCGAACAACGACTGCGTAACATCAATAACCGGGAGATTTCTCTCCACGAAGTAACAATATATGAAACAGGAAAAAATTCCGTCCGCTATCTCGGAGAGTAACCCGCTCCCTACAGGACGCGGAAGCTGCTGCGATGATGATGAATGTTATAGAGATACACCCGAGACCGAACCGCATGTTCTCGGAGGCCTCACCGAAGCGGTGACCGCCATGCTTGAGGGGATCGGCGAAGACCCCCATCGCGAAGGGCTGCTGAAAACTCCCGAGCGGGTTGCCCGCTCCATGCGCTTTCTGACAAGGGGATACAGCCAGAATCCGGAGGAGCTGCTAAAAAATGCAGTCTTTACCGAGTCATACGACGAGATGGTGCTGGTGAAGAATATCGACATCTTCTCCATGTGCGAACACCACATGCTCCCCTTTTTCGGCAAGGCGCATATCGCCTACATTCCCGACGGAAAGATTGTCGGACTCTCCAAACTTGCCCGTGTGGCTGAGGTCTTTGCCCGCCGCCTTCAGGTTCAGGAGCGCCTTACCCAGCAGATACGCGATGCCATACAGAGTGTGCTCAACCCGAAAGGGGTCGGAGTGGTTATTGAGGCACGCCACATGTGCATGGTTATGCGAGGTGTGGAAAAGCTTAACTCCGTGACCACAACATCGGCCATGTCGGGACAGTTTATTACTTCACAGCCGACAAGGAGTGAGTTCCTGCGTTTGATAAAACCTTAAGATTAGTGCTGAGTTTGGCAATGGGATCTCTCTCTAACGTTCGAGATGACAATCCTTGCAAAAGAATTGCTAATACTCTGTCATTTCGAACCCGAGGCACTCGGGAGAGAAATCTCTCTTATGTTGATGGCGCTATCTGCGAAGATCTCTCTCTGGCGTTCGAGATGACACAACAAATTCGTTCGGGATTAAACGTTCGAACTATTCTTCTGCTGAAAGCCAGTTGTCGATAATGGCTCGCCCCTTCTCTACGGCTTCGGGGAGAAGCCCTGCTACTTCGTTGCTCAGATTGAGCGAGAGCGAGAGCTCTCTCGGGGGAATGCCGATCAGCACCAGCTCCTTCGGCATTCTGCCGCGCAGTTTGGCTACACCGATCAACTCGCTGAAGCCCATCTGGTGGGAGCTCATCTTGCGGTGGATGAAGGCGGGAAGCTCTTCGTTTTGATAAACGTAGACGCCTCGGTCATACTCCAGGGGGATAAGAGCGTCAAAGACCATCAGAGCATCGCATGACTCGATAAAGTCAAGCAGATAGACCCCCTGGGTGCCTCCGTCAATAAAGTTGACCGATTCGGGATAGGATGATGATTCACGGAACGCGTTGACCGCCGCCACACCGAACCCCTCGTCGCCATGGAGGGTGTTGCCGAGGCCGATTATGTTGATCTTGCTGTGTTTCAATTGAACTATAATTTATTAACCCCCTCCCCCAACTGCCGTTGGGGGCTACCAATGTCACGCTCCTCTGGAGCTGAAGAAAAAATCAGAGGGTTCACATTACCCTGACCATCCAAACCTGTTGGGGGCTACCAATGTCACGCTCCTCTGGAGCTAAAAAAAGCCCCCGACGAATCGGGGGCAAAAGAGCGATGGAAACAACGTTAACTCGGTTCCTCTTCTACCTTATGCTTGAAGCCTGTTATGATCGATGAGGTGACGCTGGTGCGGTCAACCACATCGTGACGAATCACCGCATAGATGTGCATGATGAAGTAGACCGGGAAGATCCAGGCCATCACATGATGCGCAAAGTGCAGCGAGTAGCTTCCGCCGAAAAGCGGAATCATCCAGCCGAACATGGTGGAGTTAAACCCGCCGGGGTTGTTCTCTCCATACATCGCCAGCCCGGTGAAGATCATGAAGCTGGAGCCGCAGAAAATAAAGATAAAGTGCGCCAGTGCGGCAACCGGGTTGTGCCCCACATAGTTCGGCTCGTCGCTCCTCAGAAAGAGATAGGACTCAACCTGCTCCCGGAAGGGTTTTCCCCACCATGATGGTGACCAGGGCTGGAATCCGCCGAATCGTGCATATTTGTCGTTTCCGAACAGCGCCCAGTAAAGACGGAAGAGGAAGTTGGCGACAAAGATAAACGCTGCAACAAAGTGCATGTAGCGCCACCACGCCATCCCCTTGTACCAGACCGCCTCACCGAGAGGCGGATTGATCAGCGGAGCTGCAATATAGAGGCCGGTTATCATCAGAATCACAATCGAGAGTGCATTGATCCAGTGATAGAGCCTTACCGGCAACCTCCAGACGTAGATCTCTTCAATTATTCTACCCATGAGAAGCTCCTTTTAGACGATTTTAACCGAGGTTATCTCATTGCCGTTCATGTCGAACAAGTGTGAGGCACAGGCCAGACACGGATCGAATGAGTGGACGGTTCTGAGGATCTCAAGCGGCTGATCGGGATTTGCGACAGGCGTACCCTTCAGTGCCGACTCATAGGCGCCGATATTGCCGTTTGCATCACGAGGCGAAGCGTTCCAGGTCGAAGGCACAACAATCTGGTACTCCTTGATCTTCTGATTCTCAATATGTATCCAGTGACCAAGTGAACCGCGTGGAGCTTCGGTGTAGCCGAATCCCTTGCACTCTTTCGGCCAGCTCTCAGGCTCCCACCGTTCGCTGTTGAAGGTGCGGTAGTCGCCGGTTTTGATATTGGCAACAAGCTGATCGTAGTAGTGGCGCATGAAGCCTGCGGTCTGCTTGCACTCAATGCCTCTGGCTGCGGTGCGACCGAGGGTCGAGAAGAGTGCCTCAGGGCCGACTTCAAGCTTGGAGAGCACAAGACCGACTGTATCCTTGATCATCGGGTCACCCTTGGCGTATGCAATGAGCACACGGGCCAGCGGGCCGACCTCCATGGGGTTGTTCTTCCAGCGTGGCGTTTTCAGCCAGCTGTACTTCTTGTCGGTATCGAGATACTGGAACGGAGGTTTCGGGCCGGTATAGTTGGGCGTGGTCTCGCCCTTCCACGGGTGAAGCCCCTTGCCGTCACCACCCTTGTAAGTATACCAGCTATGGCTCACCTCTTCGGTTACCTGTGCGGCATCTCTCGGATCGACATCATGGATGGTGGTGAGATCCTTATTAAGAATGGCTCCTCTCGGCCAGAGCAGGGTCTTGAAGTCGGCAAGCGTGGTCTCGGGGAAATCGCCGTAGCTGAGATAGTTGCCGAGTCCGCCGCCGTGCAGCCACCCTTTGTAGTATCCGGCAATGGCAATCAGGTCGGGAATGTAGACCTGGTCAATGAAGGTCTGGGTGTCGTCGATAATCTTCTTGATCATCGAAAGGCGCTCGATGTTGATAGCCGTATCGCTGTTCGGATCAATAGCGCAGGCCATACCGCCAACAAGATAGTTCGGATGGGGGTTCTTGCCGCCGAAAATGGTGTGAATTTTGATAATCTCCTTCTGGAAATCAAGCGCCTCAAGGTAGTGCGCAACTGCAATAAGGTTAACTTCCGGCGGAAGCTTGTAGCCGGGGTGACCCCAGTAGCCGTTGGCAAAAATACCGAGCTGGCCGCTGTCCACAAAACCGATAAGGCGCTGCTGGAGATCCTTGAAGTAGCCGGGTGAGGATTTCGGCCAGGCCGAGATGCTCTGGGCAATAACGGAGGCCTGTTTGGGATCGGCTTTCAGCGCGCTTACCACATCTACCCAGTCAAGGGCGTGAAGATGGTAGAAGTGTACCAGATGATCCTGCGTCACCTGGGTTGCATTCATCAGGTTGCGGATGATGCGGGCATTGGCAGGAATATCGATGCCAAGCGCATCCTCGACGCAACGAACCGAAGCGAGAGCATGAACGGTGGTACAGACACCGCAGATACGCTCGGTAAATGCCCAGGCATCCCTCGGGTCGCGTCCCTTCAGAATTACCTCGATACCGCGCCACATCGTGCCGCTGCTGTAGGCATCTTCAATAACATTACTCTCGTTCAGCTTTGCCTCTATTCTGAGATGTCCCTCAATACGGGGAATCGGGTCAACAACTATTTTTTTTGCCATTATTCTCTACTCCTGATTAAGCTTTGTCTTTTTCTGAGCTGTCTGCTTTTGCCTTTTTGACTGCGGTTACGGCAGCATGAGCGGCTGCGCCTGCGGCGGCTGCACCGACTGCAACAATACCGATCTTGTCAGCGTTGCTGTCGCTTCCGAGGAACGAAACTTCAGCCTTCCGGGTGTAGAATGGTCCCTTGTCCCAGAAATTGGGCTCGGAGCAACCGATACAGGGGTGGCCGGAGCCGATCGGGAAGCTTGTACCTCCGTTCCACTGAATCTTGGAGCAGGAGTTGTAGGTTGTCGGTCCCTTGCATCCCATTTTGTAGAGACACCACCCCTTTCGGGTGGAGTCATCGTCAAAGCTTCTGACAAACATTCCGGCATCAAAAAATGCACGACGGTAGCACTTGTCGTGAATGCGGGTGTTGTAGAATGCTTTTGGACGTCCAAGCCGGTCAAGTTCAGGCAGGGTTCCGAAGGTATGGAAATGGGTGATAACACCGGTCATCACCTCCGAAATCGGAGGACATCCGGAAACCTTGACAATCGGCTTGTCCTTGACAATCTCTGAAACCGGAGCAGCGCCTGTCGGATTCGGGTGGGCGTTCTGCACGCATCCGAATGAGGCGCAGTTGCCCCAGGCAATAATTGCGGCGGCATCAGCGGCAGTCTCTTTCAGGGTATTGAGGAAGGAGTCGCCTCCGACCATGCAGTAGACACCGTCATCCTTTGTGGAGGCATTGCCTTCAACAGCCAGAATGTACTTGCCCTTGTAATCCTTCATGATCTTGCGGCGTACATCCTCCAGCTGCGTGCCTGCGGCTGCGCTGAGCGCATCATCGTAGTCAAGGGAGATCATGTTGAAGAGCAGGTCTTCGATTGTGGGGTGGGAGGAGCGGATAAAGGATTCGGTACAGCAGGTACATTCAAGTCCGTGAAGCCAGATAACCGGAGTTCTCGGCTTTTTCTCCATGGCCTCGACAACGCTCGGTACCATTGATGGTGAGAGGCCCAAATAGACCGAAGTCATGGTACAAAATTTCAGAAAGTCCCTGCGACTCACTCCCCTGGCCTGGAATATCTCGGCAAAGGTCTGGTTGCTTTGCATGTTTACCTCCGTATTAAGTAAAAAAGCGATTTATCGGAAAGTCATATTGTAATACCATTTAAGAGCAAGAACAGTTGAAACGGGCCTCCATTGCGGAGGATCAAAAGCACATTTTTTAAATTAACATTCACCCGCCGATTTACCATAAAAAAACCCCGTTTTCCTTGGAGAAAAACGGGGTTACGTGAATTCAATGCAGGGTAACCATCTTACTGCAGGGTTAAACCGAACATGGCTGAAGAGTATCTGGCAAAATCCGAGAGCGGAGTGAAAAAGAGTCCGAACCAGAGTGTCAGGATCATCAGGAAGGACATCAGTATGTTTGCGATAAGTCCCGGGTTGAAACTCTTCTCTTCCGGCTGTTCGGAGTCACGAAGATACATGTTGAGGGGTATCAGCATGTAGTAATAGAGCGAAATAACGCTGGTCAGCACACCGATGAGCGCAAGCCAGATATAGAGTGAACCCTTGGCAAGCAGTGCCGAGAAGATCATCAGCTTTCCGATGAATCCGATGGTCGGAGGCAGACCGACAAGGGAGATCAAAAATACGGTGAGAGCTGCACCGGCAATCGGCATCCGTCTGCCGAGCCCGCGGTAATCCTCAAGATTCTCGCTGCCGGTTTTGTTGGCAATAAGGGTGACCACATAGAAGGCACCGAAATTCATCAGGAAGTAGGAGGTCAGATAGAAGAGCGTTGCCTGTGTACCGAGCGCATCACGAAGCAGCACGCCGAGCAGAAGGTAGCCTGCATGGGCGATCGAAGAGTAGGCAAGCAGCCTCTTGACGTTCTTCTGCCAGAGTGCCACCACGTTACCATAGACCATCGAGGCAATGGAGAGCACAATAAGCAGGGCGTGCCAGTCAATACCCATAACATCTTCCGCCGGAAGAGCGGCACGGGGGACGGCAATGTAGAAGAATCGCATCAGCAGCGCGAAACCGGCCGCCTTTGAAGCAACCGAGAGATAGGCGGTAATCGGTGTAGGAGCACCTTCATAGACATCAGGACTCCAAAAATGGAAAGGCACAGCGCCGATCTTGTAGCCGAATCCGGCAAGAATCAGCAGCGTGGCAAGAATCATGATCAGCGGATCGTACCCATGTGCGGCAAGGGCGGCACTGATCTTTATAAGATTGGTCTGGGCGGTAAGACCGTAAATAAGTGAAAAACCGTAGATCATCAGGCCGGAGGAGACCGCACCGTAAACCAGATATTTCAGGGCAGCTTCCGATGAGCGGCGGTTGCGCTTGAAATAGCCGGTCAGGATATAGGCTGAAAAACTGACCAGCTCCATGGAGAGGAAGATCATCAAAAGATCGCCCGAAGAGGCCATCATGATCATGCCGATCACCATCGAGATGATCAGGGCATAATACTCACCCATGCTCTTGACCTCACGGTTGAACTGCTCATCGGCCATCGTAATGATAACGGCTATGATACCGGAGACAACAAAGAAGTATTTGAAAAAGAGTGCGTAGCGGTCAATGACATACATCCCGAAGAAGATCTCTCCGGATGGCAGAGCATGCTGCTGGAAGATAAAGTAGATGCTGCCAAGAAGCCCCAGAAGGGTTGTAATGGAGAGCACATTGTTTTTCCTCCCTTTCGTGACCAGATCGACAAGGATCACGGCCATAAAGAGCACGGACAGATAGATTTCAGGTATAAAAAACCCTGTATTTGCCTTGAGAACAGCTATGATACTCTGGATTTCAGCACCTGATGGCAGCTCGAACATAATTCTCTACGTTTATTCTTTTACCTCGTGCAAAAGCGGTTAATTCAAAGATGTCAGCACAACTGGAGAGAGCACCTGCACAAGCTTGTTGATGCTTGATGTCAGCATGCCGATCACAGGCATCGGATAGATACCGAGTGCAATGGTGATCACGGCAAGGGGAACAAGCATAACCAGCTCGCGTGCATCAAGATCGAGCTTTCCTTTCCAGTCGTGGAAGTGGATGTGCTCATGACCCTCTGCATCAACCTCAAGATCGTAGGCTGCATCCGGTTTTCTCTTGCCGAGGAACATTCTCTGCAGCGACCAGAGGAGATAGGCTGCACCGAAGACGATACCGAGCACAGAGACAATGGCAATCGGACGGGTAGTTACCGAACTGAATGCACCGACAAAAACAAATGCCTCGGAGATGAAGCCGCTCAGGCCGGGCAAACCGAGTGAGGCGAACCAGGCAATGGTCACAACTGCGGCATAGCGCGGCATGTAGGAGGAAAGACCTCCGAACTTGTCAATCTGACGGGTATGCGCACGGTCATAGATCACACCGACCAGAAGGAAGAGCATGGCGGTGATGGTGCCGTGGTTGAACATCTGGTAGAGTGCACCGAGCATTCCCTCGCTGTTGCCTGCGGCAAGACCGAGGAGCACGTAGCCCATGTGACTGATGGAGGAGTAGGCAACCATCTTTTTAAGATCCTGCTGGGCAAGGGCACAGAATGCACCATAGATAATATTGATGGCACCGAAAATGCCGATCACATACATGGATGCCTGGAACACTTCAGGGAAGAGCGGGAAGTTGATACGCATCATGCCGTAGGTTCCAAGCTTCAGCAGCACACCGGCAAGAATAACCGAAATAGGGGTCGGTGCTTCAACGTGAGCATCAGGAAGCCAGGTATGGAACGGGAACATAGGAACCTTGATGGCAAAGCCGATGAAGAGCACGATAAAGGCAATCAGACGCCATCCGTGGTTTTCAGGAGCGAATATGGCGCCCGCAACATTGAAGTTCGACTGGGTAGCCATGGCAACAAGAGAGAAGGTGTGGTTGCCGGTAACCGGATCGGTAACACTGAAGTAGAGTCCGATCATGACAAGCAGCATGAAGACGGAACCAAACAGGGTGTAGAGGAAGAACTTGATGGCCGCATATTCACGGTTCGGTCCGCCCCAGATGCCGATCAGGAAGTACATCGGAAGAAGCATCAGCTCCCAGAAGACATAGAAGAGGAAGAAATCAAGTGCGACAAAACAGCCCATCATGGCCGTGGCCAGAAGGTTGTAGAGGATAAAGTACCCCTTCACCTGCTTCTGGATGGTCCAGCTTGAGAGCACGCCGATGGCGGAGACCAGTGCGGTCAGAATAACCATGGTCACCGAGATGCCGTCAACACCGAGGAAGTAGTCGATGTTCAGCGAGCCCAGGGCGCCGAGGTTGATATTGATCCAGGAGAGCTTCTCCACAAACTGGAAGGATCCGAAGGCGCTGCCGCCCGGTCCAGCCGTGATTCCCGGAATCGAGGGGTCATATCCTCTCCAGATCAGAAACGCCAGCACGCCCTGGCCGATAGCCGCAAGCAGTGAAACAATTCTGATTATCTGCTTTTGCGAGGAAGGCACGGCAAGAATGATCAGACCGGCGATGATAGGCAGAAATACAATTAAACTCAGCATGTTCCGTTTCTGTAAGTTTTCAGATTAAAAATAGATCCCTCTTAGTAGATCAGTCGTGTAAAGTAATAGATAAAGTAACCAAAGACTGCAACAAGGAGCATGACCACATAGGTCTGAACCTTTCCGGTCTGGAGTTTTCTCAGAACCGCACCGGTGGTGTTGACAGAGAAAGCGGTAAAGTTTACGAGGCCGTCAACCACATATTTGTCAAATCCGGCGTTGGCGAATGCGAACTTCCTGACCAGGGTGGCAACGCCGTTGACCATGCCGTCAACCACATTGGTGTCGAACCAGGAGAGGATTTTCGAAAGAACAACCGAGCCCTTGATGAAGGTGGCCTGGTAGATCTCGTCCCAGTACCACTTGTTGAGCGAAAAGAGATAGAGCGGCCGGATGGCAACTGCGGTCTTTGCCGGATCGATAATACCGAAAACGTAGACAACAAAGGCAAGACCGATACCGAGCACAACCATGACGCTCGAAATATAGATGGCCGTGTAGTGCGCTGCATGACCTGCGTGAACAATTTCTGCCTGACGCGGATCGGAGTAGGCGTGCCCTCCCTTTGCTTCGCCGTGTCCGCCAGCGGCGGCTGCGCCGTGTGAAGCTGAGGCAGGAGCTGCACCATGTTCAGCAGGTGCAACGGCTCCTTCCGTCGTGTGCGTTTCCGGAAGAGCACCGACTGCTGCAAGCTGAGGCAGAACCGAACCGGCTGGGAGTGAACCGATCTGCGGATTGGCGGCCCCGACCACTGTGGCCGGAGTAGGTATCATCTTCATGAACCACCCTTTTGCACCGTCAAGCGGATCGGGCGAGTAGACAAAGAAGACCGAAAGTGCTGCAAGAATAACGAGCGGGGCTCTCATGTTCCATGAAACCTCATGCACTCCGTGTTCGGCATGATGATCATCACCATGAGCCGCGTGACTGTCGTGGGCGTGGTGATCGCCGTGGTGAGGATCTGCCGGTTTAAGGTGCGTACGGCTTTCACCGAAGAAGACAAGCCAGATCTGCCGTCCCATGTAGAAGGCGGTCAGCATGGCGGAGAAGAATCCGAGTACGGGAATAAGATAGTAGATACCGCCTCCCTCAACGTTGGCAAATCCTATCGCTCCGGCAAGAATGGCATCCTTGCTTAAAAAGCCGCTGGTCAGCGGAAGACCGGCCAGAGCAAGCGTGGCAAGGGTGAAGGTTGCGAATGTCCAGGGCATATGCTTGCGAAGTCCGCCCATCCAGCGCATATCCTGCTCATGGTGCATGGCGTGGATAATGGCACCGGAACCGAGAAAGAGACAGGCTTTGAAAAACGCGTGCGTAACCAGGTGAAAGAGCGCTGCCGAGTAGGCTCCGACACCGAGGCCGAGAACCATGTAGCCAAGCTGCGAAACGGTCGAGTAGGCCAGAACCCGTTTGATATCGTTCTGGGTAATGGCTATGGTCGCTGCCATGAATGCGGTAAATGCACCGATAAAGGCAATCACATGGAGTGCATCGGGTGTCAGCATCACAAAGATACGGGCAACAAAGTATACACCTGCTGCAACCATAGTCGCTGCATGGATCAGGGCGGAAACCGGTGTCGGGCCCTCCATGGCGTCAGGCAGCCAGATGTGGAGCGGGAACTGTGCCGATTTGCCGACGCAGCCCATAAAGAGCAGAATCCCGGCGGCGGTCAGCCATGCGTTTGAGAGGGCGAACTTCCCTGCTGCAAGGTTGGCATAGACCTCGGAGAAACTGAAGGTGTGGAACTGTGAATAGAGAATCAGAATACCGAGCCACATGCCGATATCACCGACACGGTTGGCAAGAAATGCTTTTTTCTGTGCATCGGCGGCACTGTCCTTTTCAAAGAAGAAGCCAATCAACAGGTATGAGGAGAGTCCGACAAGCTCCCAGAAAATATAGATAGAGAAGAGGTTGTCCGAGAGAACAATACCGAGCATCGAGAAGGTGAAAATACCGAGATAGGCAAAATAGCGTCCGTAGTTCTTGTCTCCGGCCATATATCCGGTAGAGTAGAGATGCACCAGAAGGCTGATCAGGGTCACCATCGCCAGCATGATGGCCGTCAGGTTATCAATGACAATGCCCATTTTAACCTGAAGCGGGCCGACGCCGGGTACATTGCCCAGATCAATCCAGGTAAAGTCCCATGCAACCCGGAAAGCGGGATCGTAGCTCTGCACAATAACCGTCCAGAAAATATAGGCTGATAGTGCGAATGCTGTTCCAAGTATGCCGACACCTATAAAATCACCCCGTCTTGGAAGGCGGCGGTTGAAAAAGATAAGCGTGACAAACGAGAGCAGCGGCAGTAGCAGTACGACTATTGATAACTGAATTAAACTGTGCATGTTCTTTTGTTTTTACAAGAAAAAATTAAAACTGATTGTGCTTTTACCCTTTTTACTCTTTCAATGAATCTATGGAAGAGACATCGACACTCTTGAAAATCTTGAAAATATTGATAACGATTGCAAGAGCAATGGCCGCTTCGGCTGCAGCAAGAACAATGACAAAAAGACTGAACATGACACCCTGCATGCTGCCGTTGTACTTCGAGAATGCCAGAAAGTTGATGTTGGCGGCATTCAGGATAAGCTCGACACCCATCAGGATAACGATGGCGTTTTTACGGGTCATGACGGCAAAGAGCCCCAGACAGAGCAGAATGGCCGAAATGGTCAGGTAGTGGTTGAGCCCTATGGTTGCGAGTTGTTCCATTGTTGTAGTAAACTTGTTATTCGTGATTGGCCGGCTTGTCGAAACGGGCAAGAAAAGCTGCACCGATAAGGGCTGCAAGCAGGAGAATCGAGGCCATTTCAAAAGGAAGAACGTAGCGCGACATGGTTTCAAAACCGATCCGCTCAACAATACTGCCCTGGAGCATGGTCTCCGAAGGCATCCAGCTGTGCGTGGTATAGAAGGTATAGAGCAGGGCTCCGATCATGCAGAGAAGCAGCAGCGTGCCCGGTATGATATGCAGCACATCGCTTTTCGGTTTGGCATTCATGATACTGTTGGTAAACATCACACCAAAGAGCAGAAGCACAAGAATTCCGCCGACATAGACCACAACCTGCGTTACAGCGATGAAGTCGGCACTCAGAAATACATAGAGAGCCGCAGCGCCGAAAAAAGTGAAGAGCAGGGCAAATGCGGAGTAGATCACATTGCGGGTAAAGACGACAAACGCGGCGGAAAGCACCGTGATGGCGGCAAAAATATAGAATATGACCGTATAGGGTGTCAGGTTACTCATAGTTATTCAGCGCATTAATTGTTTCCTCTTATTCTCCGCCACTCTTTTCCTGCTGTGCTGCCTCAGCTGCCTTCTTCTCTTTCTCTGCCAGTGCCTTTGCCTGAAGTTCAGCATTCTTGCGTTTCTTGGCCTCAGCCTCCTGATTCGTCAGATTACCGAAATGGTAGAGCAGGTTCTGGCGGTCAAACTGTGAAAAGTCGCTGACCGGTGTGTGCACCAGGCAGTCGGTCGGACATACATTGGTACAGAGGCCGCAGGTCATGCATTTGGCTGTATCAATATCAAATACGGGAACCCAGAACTTTTTCTGCTGTCCGTCAGAGGTCTTTCCGCAAACCGCAAGGTCATCGGGCGCCACCTTGATGGTCTCGATGGTAATACAGCTTATCGGGCAGGCTCTTTCGCACTGGCCGCAACCGATGCAGTCCTCAATATTGTTGTAGAGGCGGTACCGCCCGTTCAAAGGGGTAGGAATGACCTCTCTTGGATACTGCAGGGTACAGAGTCCGTCAACCTGACGAAAATAGTCAACATCGTCAACACCGGCATCACCCTTGCGCTTTGTAGCATTGAAAAAATGCTTGAGGGTGATTCCCAATCCGGTGGCAATCGTGACTGCTCCGGTTTTTATATTGCTGAAATACTCACTCATAATCTAATGGACATTTCTTTCCTGCATTGACTGTTGAACACGCTTACGGTACATAGATTTCCCAGATCGCCGTCAGCACAAAGCTGACAAAGGCAAACGGGGTCAGAACTTTCCAGCAGAGGTACATAAGCTGGTCAACCCTCAGGCGGGGAAGCGTCCAGCGCAGCCACATCTGCACAAAAATAAAGAAGAACCCTTTCATGACCATCCAGAAGACACCCCAGACCGGGCCGTTGGTCATATCATTCAGAGCAAAGGATCCGATATTGGGAAGCGGTGAGTTCCATCCTCCGAGAAAGACGATGGAGATGATGGCTGAAACCATAAACATGCTGCCGTACTCTGCAAGAAAGATGACGGCGAACTTCATGCCGGAGTATTCGGTAAAGTAACCGGCCACCAGCTCGGATTCCGCTTCGGGAATATCAAACGGGGCGCGGTTGACCTCTGCAAGCGAGGCGATAAAGTAGATCAGGAACGGAAGCCAGGCAATCGGCGACTGAAAGAGGAAAAAGTTGGCAAATCCCCATGAACCGGATTGCATAAGATTGATCTGCTGCATATCAAGCGTACCGGCCATCATGGCGCCGCAGAGCAGGGCGATAGCCGCCGGAATCTCATAACTGACGATCTGGGCAACACTGCGGACTGCACCGTAAAGCGACCACTTGTTATTCGAACCCCATCCGGCAGCAAGAATACCGACCACCTCGATGGAGACAATGCCGATGGCAAAAAAGAGACCGACATTCAGGCTTGCACCGATAAAGGCGGGGCTGAACGGGAGCACGGCATAGGCAAGGAAGGAACCGACAAAGAGGATGCCGGGTCCAATAACAAAGAGAAACTTGTCGGCTGAAGAGGGAACAATGTCCTCTTTCTGCAGAAGCTTCAGGATATCGGCAAGGGTCTGCAGGATGCCCCACTTTCCAACCTCCATAGGACCGAGACGATCCTGCATGAAGGCAGAGATTTTCCGTTCGCCGTATACACCGTAGGTTAGTGCATAGACAGCAATAAAAACAAGCGGGATGGCTGCAAGAATAACCATACCGAGAGGCAGACCCATCGGAGCAAAACCGGTAAGCGCTTCCGACCAGGCATTAAGACTGTTACCCATAAGAAAAGGCATGCTAAATTGCGATAAAGCGGTTACACTCATCTGTCAACCTCCCCGAGCACGATATCGATGCTGCCGATAATGGCAACAAGATCAGGTATCAACTGACCTTTGGAAAGATCCTTCATGGCTGAAAGATTGACAAAGCAGGATGAACGGGCTTTGCAGCGGAGCGGTTTGGTTGATTTCCCATCGCTCTGGATGTAAAATCCAAGCTCGCCGCGAGGGTTCTCCGCCCTGCCGTAAACCTCTCCGGCTTTTGGACGAATGCGTTTCGGTACCGCCGCTTTCGGATCAAACCCTTCAGCGGATGGCATTTTGGAGATACACTGCTCAATAATGTTCAGGCTCTCCTCAATTTCAAGGGCACGGACAAGGTGACGTGAAAGACAGTCACCGATCTCCGAGTGGCGTCCGTCAGGCACACAGACCTTGAAATCAAGCTCGGGATAGACCGAGTAGGGGTCGTTTCTTCTCAGATCCCACTTGACGCCGGAGCCGCGGAGCATCGGACCGCTCCAGCCGTAGTTGATGGCTACGTCGGCAGGCATGATGCCGATACCGATGGTACGCTTGATAAAGATTTCGTTTTCCGTGAGCAGGCGGTAAAGCTCTTTGGCCTGCGGACGGAAGTAATCAACAAACTCCTTGACCCGCTTGGTGAAATCGGCCGGGATATCCTGCGAGAGGCCGCCGATCCATATATAGTTATAGAGCATTCGTGCGCCGGATGCCCATTCAAGCAGGGAGAGGATATGTTCACGGTCACGGAAACAGAAGAGAAACGGGGTGAAGGCACCGAGATCGATGCCGTAGGTACCGATAGCCACAAGGTGTGATGCTATGCGGTTCAGCTCGGCCACAATAACGCGGATAAACTCGACACGCCTCGGGATTTCGATATCGAGCAGCTTCTCGACCGTGATGGCATAGGCGAACTCGCTGTTCATGCCGGAGAGGTAGTCCATCCTGTCGGTGTAGGGAACAATCGCCGGATAGTCAACATTCTCGCAATACTTCTCAAAACAGCGGTGCAGATAGCCGAGATAGGGCTCTGCTTCGGTGATCACCTCACCATCGGTAAGACACTCCAGCTTGAGAACACCGTGGGTTGACGGATGCTGGGGGCCCATGGCCAGAACCATCTGGTCGGTTGCAAGGTCCTTTTCAATGACAACGACATTGTCCTCTTTTCGGGTAACCCTGACCGAACCCAGTCCAGCTATATCTAATTCCTGCATACGTGAGCTGCTTTTTACTGTTATAATCTTTTTTTAGTAGGGTACCTTTATTCCGTGGTAGCTCTCCTGTACCTTGTAATCCTTGCGAAGCGGGAACCCTTCCCAGTCATCCGGGCAGAGAATCCTTCTGAAATCGGGATGGCCGGTAAAGTTGATACCGAACATGTCATAAGCCTCCCGTTCATGCCAGTTTGCTGTGTGCCATACGCACGAAACGGTCGGGATAGCTCCCCCGCTGCGCGGGCAGCTGACCTTTACGGCAAGCCGGTGACCGAAAACGCCAAGCGACTCAAGGTTGCAGACAATGCCGAGCTTCTCTTCAGGAAAATAATCAACACCCGAGAGGCAGGCCATGTAATTGAATTTCAGCTTTGCATGATCACGCATGAAGAGCGCAATATCCTGCCAGAGCGAAGCATCAAGCACTTCAAAAAACGGCATGGTCGCGTTACCGTCAAACTCTGATACGGCACTGCCGAACTGCTCCCGAATAATCGCGTATGCTGCAGCACTCTCTTCAACCGACTGCGAAATAACTGTTCCTTCTGCCATCTGACTTCAAGCCTTGTTTTTAGTTATGCTCCGACTGCCTTGCGCTCCTCAGCAATAAGAGCCTGGGGATCAACACTCTTCTCTGCCAGTTTTTTCAGAGCATCAGCTCTTGAGAGCCCGATCTGCTCCATGCGGATAAGCTCCTGAATCTTCATGAGACCGCCGATAAGCGCTTCAGGCCGCGGAGGGCAACCCGGTACATAGACATCAACAGGAATAACCCGGTCCACACCCTTGAGCACATGGTATCCATGCTCCCAGTAGGGTCCGCCGCAGTTGGAACAGCTCCCCATGGAGAGCACATAACGGGGTTCAGGCATCTGCTCGTAGAGACGCACAACCCGTTCGGCCATCTTCATGGTAACGGTACCGGCAACAATCATAAGGTCGGACTGACGGGGGGAGGAACGGGGGAAAATACCGAAACGCTCGAGGTCATAGTTGGATGCGTTGGTAGCCATCATCTCGATAGCACAACAGGCAAGACCGAAACCCATCGGCCAGATTGATGACAGACGAGCCCAGTTCAGGACGTTGTCAACCGATGTCACCAGCACGTTATGCTTTGTTATTCCGGCATCAAGTAAACCCATAACCTAAAGTAAATATGGTGAATAGTAGTTAATTCCCGAGTGTGGAGGTTTTTCGTACCGGCATTTCAGGCATCTTCGGAATGTTCGGAGTTGGCCTGACCCAGTCGAGATCACCTTTTACCCATGCATAAACAAGGCCGAGCACAAGAATGCCGGCAAACAGAAGCGCCTCAACAAGAGCGAACTCTCCAAGTTGCTTGAAAACCGTAGCCCAGGGGAAAAGAAAAACAACCTCAACGTCAAAAATGATAAAGATAAGGGCGACGACATAAAAGCGGATGTTGAACTTGACCCAGGCACTGCCGACAGCCTCTTCGCCGCACTCGTAGGTTGAGTTCTTGGCCGGATTGGGTCTCTGGGGGCGCAGCATACGGGCGGTAAGAAAACCACCGGCTACAAAAACAATTCCAAGGGCAAGGAAAACAAAGACATTGCCAAAATTACTCAGCGTCTGGTCCATGGAGAACTATTTGATTTTAATCCCGGGCTGTCTGGAAACAATTGGAGATCCTGTAGCGATAACGTTCAACCAGGAGCGCAAATATAAAAAAAATTTCTTTCCGACACAGAAAAAAAAACCGGCGTTCTCATCCAATGCCGGTCTCTGTGCGAAAATCACAATTGTGAAGGGTAAAACTAACATTATTTCACTATTCACAAAACTCTTTTAGTCTGTTACTGACTGCCGCTCTTGATTTTATCGCCCAAACGAATAAAAAGCCTTAATAAAACAAGAGTAACAAGGATGGCGATGAACAGAATAATGGAGTGGGCTGCAATCCATGATCCGGTAAAAGCACTCAGTGCCGTGCCGAATGTCGCGGTAATCAGCAGCCAGATGATCGGAAGCCACGCCACACCGACAACCGCCGTGAGGGTGGGTTTCATAAACCGCTTGCGCGTCTCTTTATCAGGGAAAAATTTCATATTTGATTAAAAATAGAGGCTTCCTATCTGTTCCGCCATTTCGGCGTCAAGTGTTTTCAGAATTTCATACTCCTTTTTCAGCCCGGCCATATCACCTCTCGACAGATAGTACATGGCAATCTTGTAGTGTGATTCAACACTCTCAGGCTCAAGCCGGAGGGCCGACTCAAAGGCCTCTTTTGCCTTCTCATACTCCCCGAGATCAAGCCAGGTATCGCCTATTACGCCATAGACTCCTGCATATCCGGGATCAATATCGAGGGCTTTCTGCAGGGTCTTCAGGGCTTCCTCCTCCTTGCCGAGCGTTAACTGCACAAAACCAAGGTGCTTGTATGCCTCAAGAAAGCCGGGGTCAACGGCAATGGTTTTCAGCAGATCACAACCCGCTTTCCGGAAATTGCTCATGGAGAGATTGGTCACCGCCCTGGCGTAGAGTGCTTGTGCATCACGCCGGTTCAGCTCAAGAACCCGGTTGAGCAGGAGAAGCGCATCACTGTTGCGCTGCTCGTGCATGCAGTCGAGTGCCTGCTCATAGAGCGTGCGCGTATCAAGGGAGTCCGTTTCCCGCTCTCTCTGTTCTTTGCCATCCATATTATTCAATGTAGCTGAATTTTTTCGGTTTCGGCTCAATACGCCCGGCAGGTGTTTCCATCGCATCTTGCAGATTGTCCAGCCATTGCAGCTCTGCGAGGACCTTTTCGCCGAGCCAGCGGCCAAAATCGGGATCGTCGTTTATGCAACGAACATACTGGGCAACCGGAAAACCGGCCTTGTCGAGGCGTTTTTTTGCATCGTACTCGGTTTCGCTGTTGTCGGCAAAAAAACCGTAGGGAAACATGACCACTCCTTCGTAGCCCTCCTCCCGGTAATCCTCCAATGCTTTTTCAATGGTCTCGGCAGTCCACTCCCCTCCGTTGGAGTGGTTAATGCACCCCTGGCGAACATCAGTAAAAATATTCCGGGGATCCGCCATAATCTTCTGCTTCATCACCTCGAAGAATGCGATGGTCTCTTCAAGACCGGTAAAGACCTTCGGGGGATTGCCATGCCGGTCCCTGACCAGAGTACCATGAATGACAAGGACAAGACCGATCTTTCCGCCCCCTTTCAGGCTCCGGATCTTTTGGGAGAGCTGTAAAAAGAGGTAGTCAATATAGATCCGGTGCAGAGCGTCATCACTCCAGAGCTTGCTCATCACCTTTACCAGGGCAAAACTCCCCTCACCGCAGACATCCATAACCATCTGGCAGGCCACACCGCAGGAGAATGCGGACTCAACAGGAATCATCGGTACCACAACTATGCCGTCGTACTCTTTTCGCATCACGGCAAGCATATCGTCAAGGTAGGGTGGAACAAAGTAGTAGGCATCAAATACCCTGACATCAGCTTTTGCCAGAAATCCGCTGCCACATCTGCCGAGAGCCGCCTCAAGTGTTTTAGCCTGAGCCCGGTTGATGGCAATAAGCTTTGAACGGTAACGATTGAGCTTCCAGTTGATATAGTGCTTGGTCGAACGGTAATCAGCAATAAAATAGATCAGGGCAGCCGGCACCTTGACAATCTGGCGGGTAACGACCAGAAGAATCCGTCTCGAACTGGGCCAAAGATTCCTGATCGTCAGCTTGTCAACCTCTCCGTATGTTGTAACAACAACGGCATATCTCTTGCGCTTCACAACCCCGTCCACCATTTTAGCTCGGTAAAGATCACGGAAAAGCCGACAATACCGCCAATAAGGGTCTGCATGAAATTATGTGCTTTCAAATGGATTCTGGACCACATGAGAAGGGGTACAAGCAGGAGAAGCCATAAAGAGACAGCGCCGAACTGCAAAAAAAGCAGCGCAACCGAGGAGGTAAAGGTGAAGAGGTGAATACTGATTTTCCACTGAAGGGTTACCAGCAGAATAAAAACCATATTGACCGCATTGAAGAGAAGAATGCCTGAAAGCAGAGCCGGAGCATCAAGATGCTTCATAAACTCGTAACCGAGGGCGTTGATGGCCACCAGTACCAGGAGCGGCAGAAAGCGCTGCTCGCGGAAGGTGATATTGTAATCGGAGACCTTCCCTATTTTTTTAAGACCGAAGATCAGAAGCATGGGAACAATCGTGCTCGAAAGAAAAAGCACCATCAGGTAGGAGATGTTGTGCGGGTCGGCACGGTATCCCAGCAGCACAATCGTTGTATAGACTGCCGGAGCAACCACAACCGGATTGATCACCCATGAAATAAAGTTTGCAAAACGTTTTAGATCAAACTGCATGGGCACATGACGAAATAATCGGGAATAAATAATTTTCTTGCGGCACACCCTGAAAAGTATGTCGAAAGATAGTTTTTATTAAAATAAAATCCACGTATATTCGTAGTCTCACGTTGCGAGAGTGGTGAAATTGGTATACACGCTAGTCTTAGGAACTAGTGCCGTGAGGCGTAAGGGTTCGAGTCCCTTCTCTCGCACAAACATGAGAAGATGCCAAAGTGGCGGAACTGGTAGACGCGCTGGACTCAAAATCCAGTGGGTGCAAACTCGTGTGGGTTCGAGTCCCACCTTTGGTACCAACAACAACAAAAGGGTCGCCATTAGCTGACAGCGGCGACCTCAAGCATTTTACCGGGACACTCTCTTCATGGATAGAATGTATTCGCCGTGGCGTGAAGTATACATGCAGTCATTCAAGGATGACAAGCCTGCCGGTGCGAACGGAAAATCAGTGTTCGCTGATATTCCTCCCGAGGAGGATGAGAAGCGTTTTGTGCTCTACCGGGCAAAAAAGTGCTTCATCATCATGAACCTCTACCCATACAACTGCGGACACCTCATGGTGATCCCCTACCTCCAGACTCCTGATTTCACCGACCTTGATCACGAAACAAAACTTGAGGTCATGGAGTTGACCGACCTGTGTATCCAGGCGCTCAAACTCACGCTCAGACCGCAGGGATTCAATTTCGGAGCGAATCTCGGCAGGGTCGCAGGAGGAAGCGTTGACACCCACATTCACTTCCATATCGTACCCCGCTGGGAGGGTGACACCAATTTCATGCCGGTGCTTGCTGATGCAAAAGTGCTCAGCAATGACCTCCGCTCCACCTACAGCAAGCTGAAAGAGGCTATCGCAGAGCTTACAAAGCCAAAGGCATAGCAGCCTTCCGGCCGATGGAACAGACCCCCTGCCCCCTCTCCGGCACGACAGCATTTACCCCTTTTCTGCAGGTTCCCGACCGCTTTGATCCTTCCGGTAAAGTTCTCTGGCAGCTGGTTCGATCTACAGCTTCCGGACTTGTCATGCTCAATCCCCGACCGGAGAGCACCGAAATGGCGGTTCACTACCATCGCGGCAGCTACGATCCACACTTGCAGGCCGGAACAGGAAGCTCACCCGCACAAAGAGCCTATCTTGCCGCAAGAAAGCTCTTGACGGGTTACAGGGCATCTTTTGTGCTGAAAGGGGCGCCTGCTCCCCCGCAAGGACTCTCGATTCTTGAAATAGGGTGCTCCACAGGAGAGCTGCTCAGGCATCTGCACCGGATAAAGGGGATCCCGAAAGAGCAGCTTTATGGCGTCGAACCGGAGAGCAATGCCGCTGAATACGCAAGGAACAGCTTCGGATTGCATATCGCTCAATCAATTGAGGATATACGGCTCAAAAACCGGCTGTTTGACCGTATTGTGCTCTGGCATACGCTGGAACATATTCACGATCTCCATGAAACCGTAGCGTTTGCTGGAGAGCGGCTGCAGGAAGACGGGATGCTTGTGCTTGCGCTTCCGAACCCGGAAAGCCATGATGCCCGCCACTACAAGGAGAACTGGATCGCCTGGGACGCGCCGCGCCATCTCTACCACTTCGTGCCGAAAACAGTTGAAAAGCTGCTCGAACAGCATCATCTGGAGCTTGTCACCTGCCAGCCATACCTGCCCGACTCGCTCTACAACTCGATCAACAGCGAAAAGCTTCGCTGTACAAGAGAGAAGCACCGCTTTACGCTACCGAAGATGGGAGCCGCACTGCTGCAGGCCGCGGCTGCCGTTGCCACAGGAATGCTGCAACCGCTGAAGGCTTCGAGTATTGTCTATTTTGTGAGGAAAAAGAGAAAGACATGAAGGACAGCAGGATCAACAGGGACGAATAAAGAATGAAGAGCTCTCCCCTCCTGAGAATAGACAACAGCAGGGGGCGTGGTCTCAGCTTTTTGTAACCTGGGCTTTTGAGCGGCCGAGGGCTTTGTCGAGGCGGACGCTGGTAACGAGGTAGTCGTAGACTGCCTGCAGGTAGTTGGTTTTAGCCTTGTTGAGCTGCAATTCGGCGTCGGTCAGTTCGAGACGTGAGCCTATTCCCTCCCGGAACCGGAGCTGCGATATTCTGTAGCTGCGCTCGGCAACCGTGATGGTTTTTGACTGCACCTCGATTCTCTTCTGCGACTCGCGGAAACTGGAGAGCATGATCTCAATCTCCGCGCGGATATTGGCCTTGAGATCCTCATAGCGTGTTCTGGACTGCAACTGCTCAATCTTTGCCTGCTCCACCTGGGAGCTTATCCTGAAACCGGTAAAAATCGGCATTGAGAGCTGAAGGCCTACCGCTGAAGAGACCGGCCAGCGTGACTGTGAAGTTTTTACTCCATCATTGAAGGCGGTCTGTGACTCAAGCTTTCCGAACGCCGAGAGCACGGGAAATCGTTCAGCACGGGCGGAGGAGAGTTTTTCCCCCTGGGCCTGCACCTGAAGCTCAAGCTGACGCAGATCCGGGCGCCCGAGAAGCGCTTCCTCATAAGCCGCAACAATTTCAGTTGGATAGGAGTCCGAAGAGAGTTCAAGCTTGCCTGCCAGCCTGAGTTCCGTATCGGGTGTAACACCCATCGCATTCTTGAGCTTTGTCATCGTAATACCGACACGGCTTTCAGCCTGAAGAAGCTCGGGGCGGAGGTTTTCAACCGAGAGAAATGCCTTGAGCGTATCGATATCGGCGGCAACACCCTGGCGGAACATCGCCCGGGTATCCCTGCGTGACTCCTCCCAGCGCGCAACACTCTGCTCAATCAGTTTTAACTGGTCCCTTGAGATGAGCGCATCGAAATAGGCCATCTTGATGTCGGTGATAACAGCCGCTTCGGTATTCCGATAGGCCTCTTCACTCATTTTGCGCACCGTACCGGCGGCCCGTATACCGGCAAAAGCTGAACCGTTGAAGATCGGCTGTCGGAGATTGAGCGTTGCACTTGCCGAATTGTCGGCACTTATCTCGATCGCGGTAAAGGAGGAGCCGTTGCCGCCGTTAAAAATATTCGGAAAAAAAAGTATCGAGGGCTTCACCGACCGGGTATAGATGAAGTCCGTGGAGACCTGGGGCAGTACCCTTGACCATGTTTCGCGGATCTTCTGGTGCGCCATATCCCGGTCGAGGCGGGCCAGCTCAAGTGCACGGCTTTTTTCAAGGCCGATACGTACCGCATCATCAAGCGAGAGAGGGGCACTCTCCGGAGCCGGAGCGGCATAAAGAGCGGGCGATGCCGAGAGGACAAAAAGTGAAAAGAGAAAAAATATGGCCGGTCTCAACCTGTTCATAAAAGGGTCTGTCTTGATGAAAGAAATCCTGGGGCTGCCATTCGGGCAGCACGTTATTCAATATACAAAGAGCCTGGTATTTCGTAAAAATCATAACCGGTAGCGCTCGACCCAGAGTCCGGAGAGACGCTCCTTCAGATACTTCTCTCTCCCCTCATCTCCGGGCCGGTAGTAAGGCTTCGGATCCATACCATCCGGAAAATAGTCCTGCCGGACAAAATGGCCCGGATAGCTGTGGGGATAGTTATAGCCCGCGCCATATCCCTCCTGTTTCATCAGTTTTGTCGGAGCATTGCGCAGGTGAAGCGGAACCGCCAAATCCTGCATCGAGCCCGACTCCCTGAGCGCCTCATTGATTGCCTGATAACTCGCGTTGGATTTTGCGGCCGAGGCCAGATAGGTAACCCCCTGCGCCAGATTGATGCGCGCTTCGGGCATACCGATAAGTTCAACGGCATGAAAGACCGAAATCGCAAGCGTAATGGCATAGGGATCGGCATTGCCGATATCTTCGCTGGCAAAAATCACCATCCTGCGGGCAATGAATTTGGGGTCTTCGCCCCCTTCGATCATCCTTGCCAGCCAGAAGAGCGCGGCATCGGGATCTGAACCGCGCATCGACTTTATAAAGGCGGAGATGACGTCATAATGGTTCTCGCCTCCCTTGTCATATACCGGTGCCCGGTGCTGCAGCGCCCGTTCGAGCAGCTCCCGGTCGAGCACAATCTCCGTTTGATCCTGCGGGAGCAGAGAGAGCGCCGTTTCAACGGCGTTCAACGCCTTGCGCGCATCACCTCCGGCAAACTGCAACAGAAAATCGGGATCGGCAATCTCAATCTGAAGCTCACCGAAAAGCCGGTCCTCTTTGAGCGCCCGCCGGATGACCGCCAAAATCTCCTCACTCTGGAGGGGCTTGAGAATATAGACCTGCATCCTGCTCAGAAGGGCGGCATTGACTTCAAAAGAGGGGTTCTCGGTTGTAGCGCCGATAAGAACGATGAGTCCCTGCTCAATGGCGTGCAGCAGCGTATCCTGCTGCCCCTTGTTGAAGCGGTGAATTTCGTCGATAAAGAGGATGGTGCGCAGACCGGAAGCTCTTGACTTTTGTGCATTGTCAAGCGCCTTGCGCACATCCTTCACCCCCGAATCAATCGCTGAAAGCTGTTCAAAACGGTAGTTGAGTGAAGCTGCGCAGATTTCGGCAAGGGTGGTTTTACCCGATCCCGGCGGCCCCCAGAAGATCATTGAGGGAAGCTGACCGCTTGAAATAAAGCGGCGAAGCGGGCCAGACGGGCCGACAAGATGCTCCTGCCCTGCCATATCGTCAAGCGACCGGGGGCGAACCCGCTCGGCAAGGGGCTGAAAGTAGTTCCCGCTTTCGGGAGCCGGGGAAAAACCGAAGAGATCCGGCGGCATGTTGGGAGTGTCACTCATTCAGAATCCCTGATCAAGCAGCCATGCCTCATTGATCGTTGATGCCTCCGGGGCTGAAGATGAACGCATGCCAATCTGTCGGGCAACATATTTTCCGAGAATATCAAACTCAAGGTTAACCCTGCTTCCGGCTTTAAGATCATTGATAGTCGTATGGGCAAAGGTATAGGGAATGACAGCGGCGGCAAAGCGGAGCCGGTCAAGCTTGGCAACCGTCAGACTGATGCCGTCAATCGTGATCGAACCGGCAGAGACTATAAAGGGGGTAAAGGTTTCAGGAAAGCTGATCCAGAGCTCCCGGCTTGAGCCAAGCTCGCGTATCTCATGAACAGATGCCGCACAATCAACATGACCGAGTACAAAATGGCCGCCCAGTCGATCCAGTGGACGAACCGCCCGCTCAAGATTGACCAGTGAACCGTTACCGAGCTCTCCGAGCGTCGTCTTGCTGAGGGTCTCTTCAACCGTATCGACCTCAAACCACCCCTCACCAAGAGCAACAACCGTCTGGCAGGCACCGTTTATGCTGACACTCTCGTCAATCGAAAGATTGCTGAATTCGGCAGGATTCGTGTAGTGAACCCGGAGCCGCAGCCCCCCCTTTTGCCGTACCACTCCCCTCACCCGGCCGACATCCTTGATAATTCCGGTAAACATGGCTAATACCTTTCCCTTTCAGTAGTGCAACAGAATCATAACCCTTTTTCTTTCAATATATCACCTTAGCGATAGACAACAAACCCTGCTGCCGGAACTCTGATCTGCAGAGCCGAACCATGAACAGCGATGAGCGGGGCCGATTCACCGCACTGCCTGGCATCGGTGGAGTAGAGGCAGCTCATCGTGCCCGGTGAGCTGTTTATGCGGTTGTCCACCACAACCCACAGCTGAATATCATGCTCGGTGTCGGTGTTAATCGCACAGAGAAATTCCGATCCCGCGTAAATCCTCGACCATGCAACCACCCAGTGCAACTCGCCATTTACCGGCTGGGGATAGTAAAAATCCCCTTCACGTCCGCTTTCCGATACCTGCCGCAGATACTGCCGGCCCCGGCGAAGGGCTATATGCTCACGGCGCAAACGGGTCACATCCTGCACAAAGCGGTATGCCTCATGCTGTTCATTGAAGAAGTGCTTTCCGCTGCTCTGAAAAGAGCCGAAACCGCCGCCGAACATACACTCCCGAAGGAATACATCACTGTAGGAATCATCACCGGTGCGGCGGTCTGCGCCGTTGAACGCCTGTTCTGTACCGTAATAGATACAGGGGATGCCTGCAGAGAGCAGGTTCAACCCGAGCGCAGCGGGAAGCAGCCGGGCACTCCGCACGGCATCACCGCAAAACCGGAACTTGTGACGAACACCTACCTGGTCATGATCGTCGAGCATGGTAACAATATGCTTGGCATACCATTGATGACTTCGCCTGTTATCAAGAATACTGTTGCGGAAAAGATCGAAATAACCCTCCTGGGCTTCCGTATCGGGGTTTCCGGGGCTTCGCCACCCTTTGACAAGAAATTCGAGTTTGTCGGGTATATCATCGATACCGAGCGCGGCATCGAGGCCGGTCGTATCAAGAATTGTGGCAGCGTATGCACGCCCTCCGGTTATTTCGCCGATAATCGTAAAGTTCTCCTTCCCTATCGACTCGGCAAATTCATGGATGGCTGTCGCAAAAAAGCGCACGGCTCCCGGCTCCATATGTTTGACGGTATCAAGACGGTAGCCGTCTATATCGGCAAAGGCAATCCAGAAGCGGTAGACGTCAGTCAGATGACGAAGCGCCTCTGACACCCTGAACGCTCTGATACGCCTTTCAATATCCTGAACGGAATCCGGATCCCTGAGCGCCTCACCGAGACAGATATCCTTGAGCGTACAGAAGTCACCATCAAGAAACTCCGGAAACGAATCCCACTCCTGTATCTCTCCCCGGCAGGTCCAGGTATCAGGTGACTGGAGCTCTTCAGGCCAGACCGCCCCATCCGGCCATGCGCCGCTCTGAAACGGCAGAGGAGCCGCATCAAAGGGGATGCCTCCCTCTTCACCGCTCGACAACCGGTATCCGCTCACCGGCCAGGACGTACCTCCGTGATAGAAATAGCGCTGATTACCTTCGTAGGCAAACACATCTCCGGCATGGTTGATGATGATATCAAGGATCACCCTGATACCGAGATCGTGCGCAGCCCTGACAAACTCCCGCAACTCCTCTCTCGTTCCGAAGTGAGGATCGACATCAAGAAAATTCTGGATACCGTAACCATGATAATCGTTGCTCCCGGTGACCTGCCTGAAAACAGGACTGACCCATATAGCGCTTATTCCGAGCCTTTGGAGATAACCAAGCTTCGCTTTCATGCCGGCAAGAGTACCTCCGCACCACCGTTTTCCGGCCTCAAACCAGCTCTCGGGGGAGGCAGTCGCTTCATCAGTCAGAGTATTGAAAAGCGGTGTCGTACGCTCTCCCGGGAGGGCAGTAACCGGAACCCCCTCACTGTTGCAAAAGCCGTCATACTCTTTTCCGTCCGAAAACCGGTCAAGAAAAAGAAAATAGAGCACTTCATCCTCCCACGAAGCCGGTGAAGGATAAAAGTGCCGGTTTTCGACCAGTGCCTGAAAATCAATATCAGCAAGCCGGCGTTCAACGGCTGAATACGCAGGATCCTTTCTCTTCGAAACCATGAGCATAATGGTTTATATGAGTGAATCAAGATAACGTTCGATAGCGCACAACTGAAATCCTCAAGGGCAATTGCCTCTCCGGACAACAAAAAAGCCGGCATCACTGCCGGCTTGAAGATTTCGATTCCGACTGGTCGGGAGCGGCACTGTCATCAAAACACACAGCAGATTATTTGCATAATCAGGCAAGCGCCTTGAGCGCTGCACTGTAATCCGGCTCCTGTGTAATTTCAGGCACCTGTTCGGTATAGACAACCCTGCCGTCAGCATCAACAATCACAATAGCTCGTGAAAGAAGCCCCTTGAGCGGACCGGACGTAATGGTGACGCCATAATCACGACCGAATTCGGGAGAACGGAATACCGAAAGCGAAACAACATCTTTCAGCCCTTCAACTTCACAGAACCGCTTGTGCGCAAAGGGCAGATCGGCAGAGATACAGAGCACGACGGTGTTGTCAAATTGCGCGGCCTCCTGGTTAAAGCGCCTTACCGAAGAGGCACAGACCGGGGTATCAAGGCTTGGAAAGATATTGAGAACCAGTCTCTGGCTTGCAAAATCAGCAGGTCCGGCCTCTGAAAGATCGGTTTTCACCAGACAGAAAAAGGGGGCGTCAGACCCGATTACGGGAAGTGTACCGATTGTCTCGGCAGCGTTGCCCTTCAAGGTAATGTGTGCCATAAAACAGCGTTTAAAAATTAAAAAAAGTATCCGGCAAAAAACGGTGTCATCGGCGCTAAAGCCTGGACGACAGCTATACAACCACAAAGAAGATGAATGCGTTCAAAAAAATTTCACCAAAAATCTTCTCTTTCACTTAATTCCAGAAGCCTCCACCCCGTGAAAAGCTGTATCGCCCGGCACCGAAAAAGAAGATCGCAAGAGAGCCGAAAAGATAGAATGCCTGCACTTCAAGGGCGTATGCACCATGATCGCCAAGAGAATAAAGCTGGCCGGTATGAACCAGATAGACTGCCATCACCATAACAAATGCCTCAATAAGAGCCGCCGGACGGGTAAAGATTCCAAGTACGATAAAGAGCGGCGCAAGAAGCTCTCCGAGCAGAATACCGTGTGAAAGATAGCCCGGCAAATGAGCCTTGAGCAGCATCTGCTCTACAAAGCCGTAGCCATGCTGAAGCTTGTTAACCCCGTGAAAGAGCATCAGCCCTCCTACCGAAAGCCGAATCAACAGCTTTCCCAGGTCATTGTTACTGACAAGACGGTCCATCATAGGCGCCCTCCTATTGGTATATTTTTTAGCCATTAACTCTATCATGTTTTAAAAACCACAAAAAAACAAACATCCCGGCACCGCTACAGGCTTTGAACATAGGCTTCCAACAGCAAATCACTGCCGAAAAAGCGCGGCGTTTCAAACTTCAGGGCTACAGCTTCATTTGGCATGCTGATATTGAGCGGGGCAAACGAGCTCAATGCGTCTCCGCCAAAGAGCTTGGGCGCAATGAACATATAGATTTTGTCAACCAGCCGATCCCGTATGAACGAAGCCGAAAGCCGGCTCCCTCCCTCAACGAGTATAGAGAGAATCCTGCGTGTGTGCAGCTCTGCAAGCACCTGGCGCAGATCAAGTTCACCTGCATGCTCACGAACAAAGAGCACCGTCACTCCCCGCTCTCTGAGGAGCCCTGCTTTTTCAAGACCTTCCCAGGCTGATGAGGCAAAAAGAATGGTCGGGGCTTCAGTATTGAATATTTTCGATTCTACAGGAAGACTCAGCCGCCGGTCAAGCACAACACGGAGAGGATTGCGACCGCTGCAGTGCCTGACGGTAAGCTCTGCATCATCACAGCGAACGGTAGCTTCACCCACCACAACGGCATCATAGAGCGCGCGGAGCCGGTGTACCTCCATTCTTGCCGCTTCCCCGGTAACCCATTTGGAGGCGCCGAGCGATGTTGCAATTTTACCATCCAGCGTCTCGGCCAGTTTCAGAGAAACAAAAGGCAAGCCTGAGGTATGACTTTTGATAAACGCCTCGTTGAGCTTCATGCATTCAGCTTCAAGCACCCCTTCGGTAACTGCAATACCTGCCGCAAGCAGCTTTGCAATCCCCTTGCCCGCAACAGATACAAAGGGATCACGGCAACCGACCACCACCCTCGGAACTCCCTTTTCAATAATCAGATCACTGCATGGAGGGGTTTTGCCGAAATGGGAGCAGGGCTCAAGGTTAACATAGAGAGTGGAACGCCGGAGCAGCTCCTGGTCGGCCACTGAAGCAATGGCATTGACCTCGGCATGAGGAGCCCCATAGCGCTCATGAAAGCCCTCCCCTATGACCACGCCGTCACAGACAATCACCGACCCGACCATCGGGTTCGGACTGACCGTGCCGCCACCCTTCAGGGCGAGCTCAATGCAGCGGCTCATGTATACCGTATCATCACAGAGTAGACTCATCATGCCGCCGGATTCGCTCCCGCAGAGACCTGGACCAGCCGGATACCAGAGAGCCTGAGCAGTTCGTCTATATGCTCGATCTTGTAGGGCTTGTCGTAATAAATTGTTTTTATGCCTACGTTTATCAGCACTTTAAGGCAGTGAATACAGGGGCTTGAGGTAATGTAGATATCAGCTTCACCGATGGAGACTCCATGTTTTGCGGCCATAGCTATGGCATTGATCTCCGCATGGATGGTATTGACACAGTTCTCCTCGACCGTTCCGTCAGGATGGGTACTTCGGTAAATCCGGCAGGTAGTTTCATTGCAGTGAGGCAGGCCGGAAGGCGCTCCGTTATAGCCGGTCGAAAGAATATTGTGATCACGGACAATAACCGCCCCGATATGGCCTCTCGTACAGGTTGCCCGTCGGGAGATAAGATGCGCGACGCTCATGAAATATTCATGCCAGCCAAGCCTCTTTTCAGCCCCGGCCTCGCCGCCCTCTCCACCGCATGAGCAACCGCAATCCGACCTTGATTCTTCCTGCATAGTCCTCTTTTTTGATAAATTGAAACAATATGTGACCCTATAGACCATTCAGTCCTTTAGTGTGCCGCTCTTGCTTGTCGTGAGCGATTTGCGTGCTAAGCGAACGGAGCGCAGAAACCGGAGTGTACACGAGAGTACATGAGGATTTCGAGCACCGCTCAACAAGGCAATCGGATCGCGGAACAAAGAAATAGAGGCACACGATAAAATAGGGAAAAAGATCGCGCTCCCGCAACCCTGATTCGGATCTTATGCATCGTAATTACTTTACACTCTACCATGCGGCAATGGAACTGCATGAAAAGCTTGCAGGCGGGAGAGTCACCGAAATCTGTTCAGAGCATAAAAACGAGCTTCGAATCGGCTTCAAAACCATTCATGACCACCACATGCAGCTTGTCGTGGTCACACACTCACCGCAACTCTCTATCTACACAAAAGAGGGTTTTCAGCACAAAGGGAAAAATGCAGCAACCCTCATGAGCGAACTTTACGGAGTGAGGGTCACTTCTGTTGAAATCGCATCTTCCGATAGAGTCATCCGAATCCGTCTTGAGGATCACTCCGTTCTTGTGCTGCAGCTCTTTCACCCGAAGAGCAACGTTTTTCTGGTTCGTGAGAACCTGGTTACCGATGCCTTCAAACATAAAACCGACCATCTCGGCAAACCATATCCGACAGAAGATGAGAGTCCGGGATATTTACGAACACTCGAAACACTCGCCCTCGACAAAGTCCGGTTTATCAGCCTCTTCAACCATGAGAGTGGCAGCACGCCGCAAAGACTCTCGGTGATCCTCCCTGGATTCGACCGCACGCTTGCCGTGGAAGTGATGAAACGGGCCGATGAGAGCGAGAACCCGGAGGCACTCTTCGGGGCATTCCGGTCACTCTTTTACGAGCTGCTGGACCCGGTGGTTCAGGTGACGGAAAAGGGGAACGGCGAACCGGGATTCACCCTGCTGCACAACGCTCCGGCCGATACCGGTCGATATGATTCAGTACTCGAAGGGCTCTCGGTATACAGCACAAGAATCTGCCGCTATCTTGACACGGCGGATGAGCTGAAGGCCTATCGGGCAAAACTGGTGCAGCAGCTCACCAAAACCGGAAAGGAGCTTGAACAGTACAACCCCGGGCTGCTTGAAAAAATTGCTGCAAGTTATGACCTCTCCGGCCATCTCCTCATCGCCTCGCTCTATCAGGAGAGAGCGGATCCGCTCACGATAAGCGTAAAAAACATATTTGATACGGATAATCCGGAGAGCGAAGTGACCATTACCCTCAAAGCGGCGCTTTCTCTGCGCGAAAATGCCGAAGAGTATTTTGCCAAGGCATCAAAAACGAGAGGGAAACTCAACACATTGCAGGCCCGGCATGCCACTACTCTGCTGAAAAAAAGAGAGCTGGAAGCACTGCTTGCCGAAACCGAAGCGGTCACGACACCCAAAGAGGCCCGCAGGTTTATTGAGAATCATGGCGGAAGCGGGAAAAAAGCCGGCGGTCGCCAGGTAAAAGGGGGCGAAAGCCATCTGCCGTTCAGAAGTGTTCAGATCTCCCCCTCCATAACGCTCCTGATCGGCAAAAATGCCCTGAACAATGAGCTGCTGACCTTCAGCCACAGCAGACCGGACGACATCTGGCTCCATGCCCGGGGGGCTGCCGGATCTCACTGTCTGTTGAAAGGGGCATCGCTTCACCACAAGGCTGAAATCAGAAAAGCCGCCGGGATAGCCGCATGGTACTCCGCAGCCAAACACTCAAAACTTGTTCCGGTGATCTACACCCTGAAAAAATATGTCCGTCGGGGAAAGAGACTTGCACCCGGACAGGTGATCGTTGAACGCGAAGATGTGGTGATGGTTCGTCCGGAAAAGGATGAACAGACAAATTAAGAGCGACGCAATTATGGGCGCCTCTATTTATTGTCGTGAGAAGCCCGAGGACAAGGCGGATGGAGCACAGAAACCGGAGTGTACACGTAGTACATAAGGATTTCGAGCACCACCCAACGCAGTAATCGGGTTTCGGAATAAATAAATAGAGGTGCCCTTGTGATTATCCATTTCTGAAAGGCGATGTATCGGGCTATCTTGATGAAAAAGCGTGCATCTCAACTCAAGCAATGATATAATGGAAACCTATAAACTCGTATTGCCCGAACACCTCAACCACTACGGCTTTCTCTTTGGCGGAAACCTGCTGAAATGGATTGACGAGGTGAGCTACATTACCGTTTCGCTTGACTATCCGGGCTGCAACTTTGTCACCGTCGGTATGGACAAGGTGGAGTTCAAAAAGAGCATAAGGGGTGGCACAATCCTCTGCTTTGTCACGGAAAAAAGCAAAATCGGCCACACCTCGATCGAGTACACCGTGAATGTCTTCAAAAAGAGTATTGATACCGGCGGCAGGGTTCTGGTGTTCAGCACCAACATCACCTTTGTCTGCCTGAATGAGAAGGGGGTCAAAAAGGCGCTCTGCGCCGGAAGTCCACATTGAAAAACATGCTGAAGCGAAGAGCGGCACGCTCTGTTACCGGGTAGTGTTAAAAATCGAGCGGTTCAGAGAGAAAGCAAGCAGAATGCCGATGGCCGAGATGACAATATTACCGAGCCACATTGAGAGCATGGGGTCCAGCAGACCGCGTTCGGCAATGGTCTCGCCTGAAATCATGAGCATCCAGTAAAGCACGAAAAAGAGCAGCGACATGCCTGCACCGACTCCGAACCCGCCACGACGCGCAAGAACGCCGAGAGGTGCTCCAACCAGAACAAAAACAAAACAGGCAAGGGAGAGCGAATATTTCTTGTGATAGGCGGCCATATAACGGTTGTACATACTCCGGTTTGCACTGATACTCTGGCGTTCAGCGTCAAGCGCTGCGAGCTGCCTGTCAACAGAGCCTTCCGCAGAGATCTCCTTTTTGCGGCTCTCGTCCGCACTCCCCCCGGAACCCTTTCCTGCTATCTGACGATTCATGCTCTCAAGCGACAAATTGATGCGCTTTTCAGATGCAGCTATCCTTTTTTGAAATTCGTCGCCAATAGAGAGTAACTCCCTTGCCGAGAGCTCACTGTCTCCGGTACGCATCCGGTTGGCGGAAGTGCGGGCAAATCCAAACCCTGACGACTCAAAGACAAAGCGATACTTTTTGAAACTCAGGTTTCGGTAGACCTGGTGCGCCGGTTGCTTTACCTGATGGATTTCACCGTCAAGGAGCGTCATGACGAGATACTGGAAGTCGCCTGAAAACTCAATCGTTCCCCGCTCTGCTGTCACCATCGTGGTGAAATTCGGTCGGGAGCGATCATAGATCACGACACCCCTGATCTCCTTTGACTGATCATCGGCTTCACGAACAAGAATGGAATAACCATCCACAAGCGTTGAAAAGGCGTTCTCTTTCAGCCCGAACGCCGGTTTCGCCCTGGCGATATCAACCATGAGCGACTTGGCATAGTAGTTCGCCTGGGGAAGGACAATATTGTTGAACCGCTCAACACCGAGAGAGAGCAGAAGAGCGGTACAGAGAACCGGAAACATGAGGCGGTAAAGGGAGATGCCCGAAGCCCTGAGGACCGTCATCTCGGAGTTTGTGGTAAGGGAACCGAATGCCATCACCACCGCAATGAGCACGGCCATGGGAGCTGCAAGCCCTACCATCCAGGCAGACTGGAGGATAATCAGCTCAAGAATCGCGGAGAATGCAATTCCCCTGCCGATAAACCGGTCGGCGAAACTGGCAAAAAACTGGAGGATCAGGACAAACAGAATCGTGATGAATGCAAAAAGGAAGGGCCCGACATGGGATTTCAGGATGTAGCGGTCAATAATTTTCATAACGAGTCTCTTTCACTTCTCTCCGGTTCATCACTGCCGTTGAGAGGCAGGTGAGATAGCCGGAGCATGATCTGCATCAATATAAAATAAAATCCCTTTGATCAGACCGGTTATGAAAAAGTCAACGACCTGCAAAGGCTCGTTTGCTGCCTTCGGCTGAACTAACCCGGAAGAAGCCGTGTTACAACAGTACAAGCACCCTCTGACGCTTCGAATACTTTCCCCCCGTCTCTAAAACATGTAAACAGGAGCGTAATGATGAAAACCAACATCTGGTTAGTCGCAGGAATTGCAGGAATGCTTCTATCAACTCCGTTTGCTGATGCCCGGGCAAAAGTAACAGTAAACGTCGGGATCGGGGTTGGCCAAAACAGGGGCCATCATCACCATCTCCGCTACGTCCATAGAAGAGCCCCTCGCCGTATTGTCATTCGGACACGGCATCATGAGATCAGGCACCATCATCACAACACCCGTACCAGAGTGGACATAAGGCTCTGAGATAGCTCTGGTCAAGGTTCACCGCAGAGAGGGAGTCAACCGGTTGCTCTCCTGCGGTTATCCTGAACAAACCCGATCTGCCGCTGAACATGAAAGCTCCCTGAACGAACACAAGGGGCTACACAACCCGGTAGCGGGTCAGGGCAAAGGAGAAATAGAGGATGCTCGCAAGCATGATGACGTAGGGAAGACCGTCTGAACCAAGCACCTCCATGGCTGAGCCGATCAGGAGAATACCCGCCGTGCCGCCGGAGGCCTCCATAATCGAGTATCCGGCATTGGCTGAAACCAGTTCATCTCCCTCATATTTGTCGCCGATCAGGGCCAGAGAGGTGGAATAAATTGCACCGGTTACCCCTCCCCACAAAAAAAGAAGAATGAACGCCTGATAATTGACATAGATCGCAATCGGCAGGTAGACCGCGCAAATCATAGTCATGAAAGCTGCAATCACAATAACATAGCGCCGGTCTATAAAATCCGATACCCAGGTCAGCGGTGCTTCAAGCAGCAGCGCACCCATCATAAAACAGCTGAGCAGGAGTGCTGACTCGTGTAACGGCAGAGAATTTCTCATACCATAAAGCGTTATAAAGGCACAAACCCCGAAATAGGAGACACCGGCCATTGCGATTGCAAACATCGGCCCCTTGGTATGCATGATACTCTTCCAGATACCAACCCCGCCCTTGATCCTGAAGGATGGCACCATGTAGAGTCCCGCAAGAATAGGCAGCAGTGCCGAAAAACTGAGCAGTGCGGATAACAGAAAAACAAACCGGACGTTCAGGCCGCCTGATGTGGCTGCGGAAATATGACTTCCGGTTATCAAAAGATCCCTGACAGAGGGCATCAACAAAAGCAATATCCATTTGGAATAATCTATCAGGAGAGGACCGAAAGCAAAGCCAAGGGAGATAGAGGTGCTGTAAAGGGCAACCATCAAACCCTTGTTGCTTTTGAATTTCATACCGGCAATCCATGTCTGGAGCAAAATCATAAACATAAAACACCCTATACTGTTCAGAAAAACAGCAAACGTCCAGATATAAATGTTTGAGGTAAAGGCAAGCAGAAAAAGAGAGGGTATACGCAACACGGTAGAGAGCACAAGACCGGCTTTCATATTGACAAACCGGAGAAGAAAAGGAAACGAGAGGCTGATCAACAGAGCGGCGATGGTCTCCAGAGCCATGACCACGCCGATCATGGAGGAGGATGAACCTCTGTCTTGCAGCGTAATAGGTATCATGACAGCGGCCATTCCCCTGGCAACACAGAGAAGGAATGTTGCAAGGACACTCAACAGAAGACAGACTATCGGGGTGGAGGAAGCGGTGTCAACAGCACCTGCCGGATGATCAGAAGGGCTCACTATCATAACTTTTCACCGTCCTTCAGACGCATGTAATCCTCATAAATCCTGTGGCGGCTGTGGTTCATTATTTTCGAGAAGTTCCGCATAAACCAGACGAGTGCCGCGATCAGAAAAGAGACAAAGAATCCTGTCACCATGGCTCGAATCGTTGCCCGCCTGATAGGAGCAAGTCTTTCGAAATAGTTGTCGGCACGAATGTCTATTCCAAGAAGACAGACAAACTGGTGACGGGAGTCATAAACCGGAATGTATGCGCTTAAAAAGGAGCCCCAGCTATCGGTATAGGGCTCCTGGGCGACAACTTTCCGCTGTTCCCTGAACGCCCGGAGAACAAGCGGGCCAGCTTCCGGATAGGGATCCATGATATGCGACTTGTCATCACGGCCATTCCCATCCCTGTCGCCGGAAGGGGTGGGATCCAGAACAAAGTAGACCTTGTTGTTTTTCATAACAAGGGTATAGACATAAGCGATGGATGAATCTGCCTGCATGATATTGCTCAGCGGCTCGAGCGCCTTGAGATAAGGCTCTGACTGCTCCTGATCGCGTGATATGAACTGACTGTGCAGATCACCATCCACAAACAAGGCGCCAATCGCACCGGATCGAAGCAGACCCTCACGAATCTCCCCTTTCTGGGCATTCAGGGTGTGGTAGTAGATAAACCAGGTGGTTATAAAAATGGCGCAAAAAGCAACTACACCGATAATAACTGCTTCGGCAAGAGGGTAGAACCTGTACTCCACATTCACCCATTCCGGCTTGTCCGTTGAAATATTCCTCTCCTTTGGACGCAAGGTGTTCAGCATACTCCAAACCTCTATACCAGTTTCAGAAAAAGTGGTGTGACAACAGATTCAATCTCCCAAGATACAAGAACAAAAGGAGATTAGCGCAATCTACCCGCCAACAGAAAGGGTGAATATTCTTGTTTAACTACCGAAAAACCAGTTTGATGCGGAAAGAAACCCGTCACTCTTTACTGCTTAAGCATAGATACTCTTGGCTTCTTTTGGATGGATTTGCATACATTAGATGTATACCTTTTTATGGACAGGAACATGACAGCAAGCATATGCCGAAAAAAAACAAGGTAGCCGCTTCAGATAACTGCCAAAAAAAACTTGCAGAGACAAAGGTGGCCGCCGCTGCCAGCAAAATGCTTCATAGCAACTTTATTGACTTCATGCATAACGGCTATGCCTTCTGCCGCGTGGTTACTGAAGAGGGGCGGCCGGTTGATCTGATTCACATAGAGGTCAACAAAGGGTATGAGCAATTGACCGGTCTGAAAAATGTTATCGGACGCAAAATTACTGAAGTGATGCCCGGAATCGCCGAATCCAATCCGGAGTTCCTCGAAAAACATTTCAAGATTGCTGAAACCGGAATTGCCGAAAAGTTTGACATCTATCTCGAACCGCTTCAAAAATGGTATGAATCATCCATTTACTGCCCGGAAAAGGGTTACACCGTAGCGATTTTCGATGATATCACCAAGCGCAAACAGGCTGAACAGGCGTTAAAGAGCAGTGAACGGAAGTTCCGCTCCATTATGGAACAGATGTCGGAGATTGTTTTTATTACCGACTCAAACGGGCAGATATCCTTTATCTCTCCGGCTATCGAAAAAATCACCGGCTACAAGCAGCACGAAGTAGTCGGACAACGCTTTACTGATTTTCTCTCGGAAGAGGAGGTACCATCTGCTCTCTCAGCATACAAGGAGGTGATGCTGAAGCAATCGATCTCTCACGTGATCGTGCTGAAATTCATGAAAAAAAACGGCACCTTTTTTTTCGGTGAAGTTCATGTACAGTATTACCATGAGAGTGGATTTAGCGGAACGATCGGTGTGATTCATGATATATCGGAAAGGAATCGCCATGAAAGAACCCGTATTGAGTATGAGAAAAAACTGCTCGAAGGCAAACTCTTTCTCCAGAGCATCTATGACACTGTCAATCACTCCGTTTTTGTAATTGACGTCCTCCCTGACGGCTCCTACCGCTACAAGAGTATCAACCGCCTTCATGAAACCCGGACAGGGTTGAAAAATGAAGTGATATCGGGAAAAACACCCCAGGAGGTGCTTGAACCTGAAGTCGCCGCTGCCGTTACAGCCCATTATGACCAATGCATTCATAATGGGAGCCCAACAGCGTACGAAGAGATTCACGCTTTCAAGGGTAAACCCTCATGGTGGAGAACTATCCTGAACCCGGTTCGCAACGATACCGGTCATATATACAGAATCATAGGAACGAGTACCAACATCACAGAGCACAAGCTGACTGAGGAGAAACTCAAAACCCTGAGTTTTGCCATTCAGCAGAGTCCCACCGTTGTCGTCATTACCGATCCCGAGGGCAATATCGAATACATCAACCCGACCTTTACCGAACACACCGGATATTCCGAAAAAGAGGTGGTCGGTCAGAATCCCCGTATTCTCAAGTCCGGTCTGATGGAGGATAGTGTCTATGAAGAGTTCTGGAAAACGATTCTGGCCGGAGGCGTCTGGCACGGAGAGTTCCACAACAAAAAGAAAAACGGTGAGCTCTACTGGGAGGATGCCATTGTTTCGGCCATTGTAAACCAGAAGGGCGTCATAACCAATTTCGTGGCGGTTAAGGAGGATATTACCGAGAAAAAAAAACTATGGGTTGACCTGATTGCCTCCAAAGAGAAAGCCGAGGAGAGTGACCGGCTGAAAACAGCTTTTCTTGCCAATATCAGCCATGAAATACGAACTCCGATGAACGGCATCCTCGGTTTTGCAGAACTGCTGAAGGAGCCCCATCTCACCGGTGAGGAGCAGGCTGAATACATTGAACTGATTAATCAGAGCGGCAGGCGCATGCTGGCTCTGATTAACGATATTGTTGATATCTCCCGTATTGAAGCCGGGGAGACCATGATTCATGTTGAGCCAACCCAGGTCAACAAGCTTCTGCAAAATCTCTGCACCTTTTTCAGGCCATTGGCCGCAAACAAGAAGATCGCTTTAAGCTGCTCAAAGGGTCTCTCTAACGAAGAGAGTGTGATTGAAACGGACAGTGCAAAGCTGACCCAGATCCTGACAAATCTTGTCCAGAACGGACTGAAATTCTCCACAAAAGGAGAGGTTGGCATCGGCTACAGCCGAAAAGGAGATCTCCTTGAGTTTTATGTTACCGATTCGGGTATCGGCATTCCGGAATCGATGAAGGAGAGCATTTTCGAGCGCTTCAGGCAGGTTGATAACTCATTAACCCGCCATCATGAAGGATCAGGTCTCGGATTGAGTATTTCAAAAGCCTATGTTGAAATGCTTGGCGGTACCATCCGGGTTGAATCCGGAGAGGGAAACGGAAGTACATTCATCTTTACACTCCCCTTTAATCCGCCTGGATTACAGATAGCTGAACACCATTCGACGGTCAATGAGGATAAAACAGGCTCATTGAGAGGCACAACGATTCTGCTTGCAGAGGATGACGCGGTCAGCCGAATTCTTATTAAACGAAGCCTTCAGGAGGAAAACCTTACCATTCTTGATGCCTGGAACGGCCGTGACGCGGTGGAGATGATCAGGCAGCATCCGGAGATTGATCTGGTGCTGATGGATATCAAAATGCCGATGATGAACGGATTTGAGGCAACACGGGAGATCAAGAAGCTTCGAGCAGATCTGCCGGTCATTGCCCAGACCGCATTCACCTCAAAAGAGGAGCGCCTGAAAGCGCTCGACGCTGGATGTGACAGCTTTATGAGCAAGCCGATCAACAAACAGAAGCTGATTGAGCTCATCCGGCTGCTGCTCCGCAAGTAACGCACCTCTGCCAACCCACGCACACCACCAACCTATTGAACTCCTCTGTCAAGCAGTTCTGCAAGTTGCTCCGGCTCACGCACCGGCAAAAGACAGGTGCGGTCAATGCAGACCGATGCCTGCGGGACGAGGTCGTCGTGGGGTATGGGTTCGGGAACGTGCTGCAACGCGGCAAGTTCTGCGGAGGCATGCATAACAACCGTGCCCGGCAGGTAACGCTCACCGGCAACCGCCCGGAGCCGATCCATCTCCGGAGCGTGCAGCTCTCCTGAAAAGAGAATTCTGCACCTTCTTTTTCGGGCAAAGTTGAGTGCCACCAACATTTGCGGCAGCGCGTGACTCTGCGAGGCAAGCGTTGTTCCGAATGAGCTGAACAGCTCTTCCGCCTTATTGGAAAACTCCTCCTTGCCGGTCAGTTCACCAAGCCGCAGCAGGTTCAGTGCTGAAATTGAATTTGCCGTTGGTTCTGCGCCGTCATAGCTCTCCTTCTGACGAACCGGAACCGTATGGTCATCACTTGCCGAGCTGAAATATCCTCCATGCAGCTCGTCGTAAAAGAGGGTGTTCTGCAGCTCCGCAATTTCGAGTGCAATCTGAAGATACGCTGTCTCAAACGAGGCTTCGTAGAGGTCGAGCAGCGCCTGCACGAAAAAGGCGTAATCATCAACTTTCCCCGCAATCGCGGCGCTGCCGTCACGGTAGCGGCGGAGCAGACGGCCGCTCTTGCGGTCATAGAGGGTATCCAGCAGAAAAGCGGCAGCTTTTCGAGCTGCTGCAAGGTAGGGTTCATGATGCAGCACCCTGTACCCTTTTGCGAGGGCGGAGATCATCAGCGCGTTCCAGGAGGTCAGGATTTTGTCGTCAAGAAATGGTCTCGGCCTTCTGGATCGAGCCGTGAACAGCCTGCCGCGAGCCTCGTCAAGCACATCCCGGATTTCAGCCGCTGTTTTACCGAATTTCACCGCCGTCTCCTCAATAGTCGCCTGCAGCATCAGGATATTGCGACCGGTGAACTCTCCATGCGGGTCGTTCAGAGCATTGCCTTCCGCACGAACACCATACACAAAGGCAAAGATCGCCGCATGCTCTTCATTGCCGATCGTTTCGCGAAGCTCATCCGCACTCCAGAGGTAGAATGCCCCCTCTCTCTTTTCAGTATCGGATTCGGATTCGAGGCTGTCGGCATCCTCAGCCGAGTAGAATCCTCCCTCGGGAGAGGTCATATCACAGAGCACATAGTTGAAAATATCCCCGGCCACACTCCTGTAAAACGTTTCACCGCTGCACTGGTAAGCTTCGAGATAGGAGATGGCAAGCTGGGCATTGTCGTAGAGCATCTTCTCAAAATGCGGCACATGCCACCGCTCATCGGTAGAGTAGCGGGCAAACCCTCCCCCGCCCTTTCCGGCAACGCTGACAAGGTCATGTATGCCCCCTTCAGCCATCTTGCGAAGGGTGAAGAGTGCCATCTCAAGTGCTTTTTTCCTGTCGGTTTGGTTACCGGAATGGTATGCGTGATTGAAGAGAAAGTTCAGCAGCACAGGACGGGGAAATTTCGGCGCTCCGCCGAACCCTCCGAACTTCGGGTCAACGGTCGATTCCAGCCACCTGAAACAGTTTTTCTGGGCCTCATCATTATCCGGCAGTTCGGCAGAGCGATTTGCAGAAAAAGCTGCCAGATCACTGAAAAAGCCGGATGATGCCTCCCTTATTTTCTGCTCGTCGCTCTGCCAGAGCTGGGCGATAGAGAGAAGAATGGTTGTAAACCCCGTCATACCATACCGCTCTTCGGGAGGAAAATAGCTGCCGCCGTAAAAGGGATTACGGTCGGGAGTGAGCCACACCGACATCGGCCAGCCGCCTCTGCCGGTAGTGGACTGCACGTAATCCATATAGAGCCGGTCAAGATCCGGAAGCTCTTCGCGGTCCACCTTGACCGGTACAAAATATTGATTCAGCAGTTCAGCAATATCGGCGTTCTCAAACGACTCCCGCTCCATCACATGGCACCAGTGACAGGTAGAGTAACCGACCGAGAGAAAGATCGGCTTGTTTTCCCGTTCGGCCTTTTCAAACGCCTCCCCTCCCCACGCATACCAGTCAACCGGATTAAGCGCATGCTGCAGGAGATAGGGGCTTTTTTCACGGATAAGCCGGTTGGGTTTTCGGATGGGCTGGGTCATTGAGAGCAGATCAAAACTGGATTGCAGAAGTAACACAACAGCTACAACCCGCTCTGAGCGCTCAATAGTTCAGGGCTTTTGCATTTCAAACGAGAGGAGTTAGCTGAGTTAGTCGAAAGCAACACTGCACCGCCATGCGACGAACAATGAATAGCTTGCCGGAGTGTATTTATTTTGATACATTTGAAAATGAACAAGGCAACTCTTGAAGTCAGGTTCTACAGAACTGATAACGGCACAGAACCAGTACGAGATTGGTTACGCGAGTTACCGGCTAACGATCGAAAAATAATAGGCCCCTCCGAAAAACGAACTGCAATTAGCAAAAAAAAGGATGAGACCTGATGATCGATAAAAACAACATCGGCACCAGTTTCGACAACTTTCTGGAAGAAGAGGGCATTCTGAATGAAACGACTGCAGTTGCAGTCAAGCGAGTTATTGCCTGGCAGATAGCTGAAGAAATGAAAGCACAAAAGCTCACCAAAACGTCGATGGCAAAAAAAATGCATACCAGCCGTGCCGCATTGAATCGCCTGCTCGATTCGACAGATACCAGCCTTACCCTGGCAACTCTTTCCTCTGCTGCGGCTGTTCTTGGCAAAAAATTCCGGATTGAGTTAACCTCCTGACTCTTCAGGCCGGTCGAACGAATTGTTGCTGGCTGGGTGTCAATCAGGACGGGGAGGAGTTAGTTAACGCAGTTATGAACGTTCCGTCCCCGCATTGCCAAAGAGAAGCATTATGCATTCATGGGTCCCCGAATAGCTACTTGCCACTGAAGGATACATGACGATCTCCTTATTGTAATGGGTTTGATGGAAAACGGAAGATCTCCATTCGAATCCAGTTCCCAATCTGCCAAAAGTTCATCATGGTTATTCAAGCAATCGCCTCACTCCGCAGCGTTTCGGTCTTTGAAAACGACACCCGGTTTCGCCTCATACCATAACGCTCTGTATCTGACTTTTTCGGCATCGGTGAAGCGGATTGAACCGCTGAGGAACCAGGAACCCGAATGTTTATCGGGATCATCGCCTTCACGGGTGCCTGCATGCTCCAGACCCGTCACCTTGCTCTCTGCATCCCGAATCACCCGCCAGCTACCTGAGATGTAGTGTTCCGTATCGGCCGCAACGATATCGAGCACCTCTTCCACCCCCCCTTCTTCGCTGTCACCACGGATATCAAGCGAACCATATGCGTAGGCTATGGCGCTGAAGTCCTCAAGCACAAAGCGCATGAACTTGTTCCGAACCATATGGTGCAGTTCCAGACCATCAAGAACGTAGATGAACTGGCGCCCGTTATTCCCGATGCCTGAAATCGAACGAGGCAGGCTGCCGTAATCCTCTGCAAGGCTGATATACCATTCCGAATATTCCTCGAAAAGATCGAGAAGAAGCTCCCTTGATGCAGTGGTTTCCATAAATAACTCAAACAGTAAAAACGTTACATGATACTATAAACCCGGCGCCGACGGCATAAACACGTCAGGTTGCATTCCAATAGGCTGTTCTCTATACGTTGTTTAATAGCGATAAAACTCTCAATACATCACCGTTTTCGAATCATAGAGCTCACTGCGCCTGTAGTCACTCCCATCTGCCTTGCGGTCTCGGCGAGTGACAGGCCATACTCACTGGTAAACTTTTCGGCGAGACTCTTTCTCAACGCAGGCAGTATTCCACCCCGGCTCCCTGATCGAAAAAATGCAACGGTGATACCTGCGTTCTCACAAGCTTCAGCAATGTCATGCCGCACCTGCTCCAACCGTTCACTTGCAGGAAGCTGATTATCAACAGACTCTTCGGCCTCTGCAAGCAGCGATTGTACAAACTCACCACTCCCCAGAATCCGTTCATCACCCTGCTCCCTCAACCCCTGCTTGCGCATCGACAGCACTTGCGACCACCCGCCATGTGAACGAACCAGACCACCTCCCGAGAGTTCCGATTCACGATCACATCCCATCTCCTCCTCAAGAAACGCAAGGTATACGCTTCGTGCCTTCCCGTCCGTACTGCCGAAAAAGCGCAACACATAGTCCCGGTCAAACCACTCATGGTTAATCCGTTTCATCAGCACCGCATGACCGCTCCAGGGATATCGGGCAAGTTCCTCAAAAGAGTCAACAATGCCCGCCTTCAGTGGATTGAGATGGATATAGGCAACCAGCTTGTCAAAATATGCCTCCTCTTCACATATAATCGATTTGTAACGGTTCTGGAAGAGATGCCCGGCTCTTTTATGGCGACGGTTGTAGTACTGAGCATAACCGGAAAGCAGGCAGCGCATGTAGGTTGAGAGTCCGCTCTCGCCGCTTTTTAGAAGGATATGCAAATGGTTCGTCATCAGCGCATAGGCATAGATTGCTGTGCCGGAACCCTTCGCAAGAGTACCTGTGCGACGCAAAAACTCTTTCCGATCTTCATCATCGGTAAAAATAGCACCCCGCTCTATCCCCCGGATAATCACATGATGCAATGTTCCCAGCGCATCAAGTCTCGCTCCTCTCGGCATTTCAGCTCCTCAGATATTTTGCTGACTAATCCTTTGCTGTGAGCAATATAATGAATATACACTAACTTCTTCTCTTATTAAACAACGTCCCCAAGTCCCCTCTAGGGGCGAAGCCCCCTGGAAAAATCTCAATAGACCTTCAGCAATACATCAGCGGGTATGTGCAGTTCCTTGTGCAGAAGCCGAATCTGACGGATCGATAACGGGCGCTTCCGGTTTAACAGGTCACTTGTCCGGCTTTTCGATCCGATAATCCTTGTCAAATCCTGTTGGTCCATCCCCATTTGATCCATTCGAAATTCAATGGCAGCAATGGGATCAGGACTATCAATGGGAAAGTACTCTTCTTCGTAGTTTTCAATCAGAATTCCGAGGATTTCAAGCTCGTCTCCATCCTTTGTATCCGTTTTTGCATCAAATATCTCCTCAAGGCGTTTGAGCGCCTGCTGATAGTCTTGTTCTGTCTTTATCGGTTTGATTTGCATGACATTCTCCTAAATCATTGTTGCATCAATTTTATCATATTCGGCATGCGTTCCCACAAACCGGATGAATACCTGACCGTAATCAAAGTTAATCATTGCAATCAACCGGTATGTATTGCCTTTGATGTTGAAGACAACCCGGTTGCTGCTGAGAATGCTTGCTGATGGAAATTGCTGTTTCAGTTCATTTGGTGAACTCCAATGAGCTTGACCAGCCTCCCTGAACCAAGCCTTGAGCGGTTGTTCAGCATCTCTATGTTTCGTCCAGAACTGAACCAGAGTTTTTCGCGAAATGACTCTCAATTTCTCATTTGATTATGGTTTCACCTGAAATATACAAAGTTCCCCGATCGGGAACAACAGGCAAGATCGCCGTCAGAGCTGTAGACGACCCCCGGTATACTCACCCCTTAGGGCGAAGCCATAGTTATTTTATTTACAGAACGGCGTCACTGAGATCCACTGAATGCCTGAACACCCGTTTCAGCAGGATTTCCAAAGCTTCATGGCAGCTTCACATGCGCCAGAAGGATGGAAGAAAAAAGTTTCTCCCATTATTACACCGATACATGAGTTCAGTGCAACAGAGATTAAAGCCTTGCGTGAGCGTGAGGAGGTGAGCCAGACGGTTTTCGCCCTGTACATGAATGTGAGCAAAGATTCAGTCAGCCAATGGGAACGCGGACTCAAAAAACAGGCAGGCCCGACACTCAAGCTCCTCTCTCTAATAAAACAGAAAGGGCTGTCAGCTATTGCCTGACTTATCCTTATTGATGGTTAGAGCCGCCAACACAAAGCTCACCGTAAATCAGACCGGGGCTGCGTTTGTTGAGTTAATCGAGAATTTCACGGAGGTGCAGATGGTTCGTCATCAGCGCGTAGGCACAGATGACAAGATTCGGCCATAAAAAAGTTGCGCAACAGTATTCGTTTGGATACATTATGTAGTTATGAACACATTCATCCGTGCATCCGGTTTTGATTCCTGGTTATCTGATCTGACTGATCAAACTGCGAAAGCCAGAATTTTAGCCCGGCTTCAAAGTGCGGTTTTCGGGAATTTCGGGGAGTGTGAACCTGTTGGCGAAGGGGTTTCAGAGATGAAAATCCACGTTGGAGCAGGTTATCGAGTCTATTACACTCGAACAGGACAAACGGTTTACTTCCTTCTGGCTGGAGGCGATAAATCAACACAGAAAAAAGACATTGCCCGTGCAAAAAAAATGGCTCGGGAACTCAAAGAAAGCAACCGATGAAAACCACTTATGCGCCCTTCGATGTGGCGGATTATCTCAATAATGACCAGGTAATAGCAGAATACCTTACAGTGGCCGCTGAAGACCCCAATCCTGATGTGTTTATCGCTGCTATTGGAGATGTTGCAAAAGCTCGAGGAATATCTCAAATAGCTAAAGAATCTGGATTAGGCAGGGAAAGCCTCTACAAAGCCTTACGGATCGGCGCTCACCCTCGTTTTGAAACCATCAAGGCTGTCCTGCATGCCCTTGGCGTTAAACTGACTGTTGTTTCTGAGCACAGCGTGTGATGTGCTGATTCTGTAATGGAAAGACCAATCCCCGGAATCCGTTCATCACCCTGCTATTTCAGCTCCTCACCTATTATGCTGACTGAATCTGTAGTGTGAACAATGAAAGAAATTAACACAAACTTCTTCTCTTATTAAACGACGTCCCCTAGTAGCAAAGCGGCCCGCTCTCACCGCTTTTTAGCAGGATATGCAGATGGTTCGTCATCAGCGCATAGGCATAGATCGCTGTACCGGAACCCTTCGCAAGAGTACCCATACGACGTAAATACTCTTTCCGATCCTCATCATCGGTAAAAATAGCACCCCTCTCTATCCCCCGGATAATAACATGATGCAATGTTCCCGGCGCATCAAGTCTCGCTCCTCTCGGCATTTCAGCTCCTCAGATATTTTGCTGACTGAACCTGTACTGTGAGCAATGTAAGAAATTAATATGGACTTCTTCTTTTATTGAACAACGTCCCCTAAGGGGCGAAGCCGCCCACTGTTGTTTACCGGATTTCTTGGTCTTTTAATGAACTATGCGGGCAAGCCTATGACTGTCATTCAGGACAATGCGTCATTCCACAAAGGGAAAGCAGTTCAACCGATGCTGAAGGTGCTGGCTCAAAAGGAACTGAGGCTCTATTTCCTGCCAACCTATTATCCTGAACTCAATCGCATTGAAAAGTTTTGGCACAAGGGAAAGTATGAATTGATGGAATTTAAGACGCGAAACATCAAAACCCTTGAAGAAAATTTCCGCAAAAAACTTGGACGGTTTTTGGGTAGATTACGGAATGACTTTCTAATGAGGTCAAGCGCTTATCAAAAATCAATTTTTCGAAATGCCCTTATGTTTATTATAGCATGTAAACTCTACCCCCTGACCCTTAAATATTGCCCCATTAACAACATATACTCTTTTATCCGGCTCATCAATTTTCAATCTAGCTTTACTTGAAAATGTGTGAAATAGTTCAAAATTATAGTTTTTTGGTATATTTACAGTTATCATAAGATTTATTATTGGATGTCTTGATGAATGTGTTTCATATATATAACCATGGCTAAAGAGTTGAGTAAATACTAAAACAACTTCAATAGATTTTTCAGGATCTATACAGATATTTTTGTGTAAATATATAAATTTTTTTCCATCACCATTACCGTCAGCATCTTTATCATCAATTAGTTCAATATTTTCTTCATTACCTGAAGGATGTCTAACTTTAGCACTTATAATATCTGTTTTACAATGTTCATTATTATTGCTACGAAATCTTATACTTTCTTCAACCTGACTTTGTGAAATATTGTGAAATTCATAACTTACTGTTCTTTTTAATAATAACTTGACTGTACCACTATCTTCTATCTCAGAAATGTCGTATTGCCAATTAGCATTTTTTCTAATAGACTTGGCATTGAGCAAATCTTTCTGGATAATACTAAAGAAATTCATGTCTATTATAGTTTTGAAAACAGACAGAATTGCATCTTTTGCAGTATCTTCCTGAAATTTACTAAGCTTTTCTTCAAGTTGTTTCCGTTCATCTTCTTCAATATAACGAATAAAAAAAGCTGAAATAAATAAGGCAATTCCTAAGGTTAAGCAAACATTAGCGAATATATCTAAAAAAGGCTTTGTTTTATTTAATTGATAAATTATTGATTCAGTTATTTTGCCATTAAAAACAGATGAAATTGTTCTCGACGAAACTGAATATTCATTAGACTGATAAACAAAATACCCTCCTATTATAATAAGTGATAAGGATAATGGCAATGCATTCTTTTTTATCCATAAACTTATTTTGTCTTTTTCACTTTTCATAGTGCCAAATCATTAATATTAACAAATGAAATGTAATTCAGTAAAATATTAAAGAATGTAAATTGTTATAACATCTAATTGCTTTGAGTCTGAAATCGACAATAGAGCCTCTCCGCCGTCAAAACAGGGGCTTCTCTGTTCGGCTGCTTCTCGGGTACTATTACACCGCCCGACTCCCGGTTCGCTTCTGCATCAATTCTTCGGGTTCTCTCCTTCATTGATACTACCCTCCTGCCTTTTGCCTTGGGCCAGGGAGCTTGCCGGGTCTCCCGATTCCCGCGTAAAAAGCTTCCACACATGCTGCTGGTCTTCGATTCCGCCGTAGCCAACCATACCTCGCCATAACAGTACGGTCAGTGTTGCTTTCCCTTTCGTTCAATAAGGTATGCCTACGGATTAGGGTGATTTCGGAACTCATTACAGCGCCTGCGCTTTCCTCTGTCAACGCTTCCCCACGGCATTGCTGCACGTCGAGGCATGACTCGGGGCCATGATGGCTAGCTATACCTTTCATGTAAGACTCTTGCATTCTTTACTCTTTGCCGGTTTTCATCGGCGCTTTCGAAACGTCCCCAAGTATTTCCCATTTTGTCGTTTGTATTTTGATAGCACTGTCGGTCTGTTAGCCTTGCCCATAACGCTGGCGGTTGCCAACGGCGGGTTTTCGGTGACCTTTCAACGGAGCACTGACGTTTCCATCAGCAACTTGCTATCCGCCGAAGCCCGCCAACCCGCTGGGGGCAGACCGCTTGTTAGCACCTTTACTTTGTTTTTATTTCAGTATAGTTGTCTTTTTTCAATTCACTGATATAATCATTAAATTTTGTTTTCATCCAAGAATATTTAATTTTAATATCTGGTGCTTTTGCCTCTTTTAATCCTGTTTCAATAATCTCTTTTAGTTTATTAATATACTCAGGAAAATCTAGTTCAGGGTCATCAAGTTCACTTTCAGCCTTAGTAATATAATCAACATACAGCATTCCATCACCGTCGACAGAAACAATATCTTTTATTGCGTTAAGTTCATCTTTGGGCGTATGATGTTTTGCATGATGTTTTGCCGCAAGTTCAATAATTGAAATATCGAGAATAACACGAGGATATAATGCTGCTTTACTTTCTGTTTCATAAGCTGTAACCATTGCGGGTCCAAAAAGAATTTTATCAGTATGAATAAGTTTGCCATATGCAATACCTCCTCTACATATTATTCCTCTTCTTGTTAAATTAACTAATAATCCAAGAATATCAGAAAGGGTATAATATATTTCACTTGTTTCGGTTTCTTCAAATGAAATAACTATACTATCAGAAAACTGAGTAATTTTTTTTGATTTCGAAAAATGTTCATCAGGTTTGTCAATATCCAAATAATCCCTAATCATCAGAAGACTTTCATTTAATAAGTCCACTTTTTCTGACAAATCATTACCATTGTTGTCACATGTCTTCCGGATTATCTCTTTAAATCCGAGGATGTCAATAAAAACAGTTATTCTATTTTCGTAGTTCATATATTTATTTTTAGTATTGGTGCTAACTCCTTTATATATGCACCGTATCACACTCAAAGGTGCATATAGCCAGCTATTCAGGCATGCTTTATACACCTTCGAGGTGCATAATATTTTTACAAATTGTCAAACGGACTGGAAATTTTCAGTAAATTCTGTTCGCATACGTGAGTATAGATTTCCGTCGCCTTACTGCTCTTATGCCCTAATAGCTCTTGTATGTATCGTAGATCAGTTCCTGCTTCCAGTAAATGTGTTGCATAGGAGTGCCGTAACCAATGACGCGTTACTGGTTTTTTGATTTTTGCATGATCGAGTGCATGTTTTAACACTTTTTGCAAGCTGGTGCCAACTGTTAAAATCATATAATACAGTTATATTTCAAAACTATTTATCTCAAGCTCCTGCTCTTGCAGGCTCAAGTGAGCACCGAATCACGATCCGTTTCACCTGGCATATACGAAAGTCTCCTGCACGGGAACCGGGAGATGAACCGCCTTCCCTGTTTCCGCCCCTTATGGGGTACTCGGGGTGAGTAGGCCGGAGGAGTTTCACCTCCAGCCTCTTGCAGAACCGGACGTGAACCTCTCAGCTCATCCGGCTCCCATTATCCAGCCTTTCGGAACATATCCCTTATTCCAATGCACAAACTTTTC
>NZ_JAAORA010000009.1 GCF_011601315.1 Candidatus Chlorobium masyuteum
ACCCGCCAGTGCCCGAATTGAGCGTGATGATTGATGCTCCGGAAGCAAGCGTCAGGGCGCCGGTCGATTCACTGGCATTGGTTGCTGCAACATTCGTTCCGTTAAAAACGAACTCACCGCCATTGAGTGTCAACGCCAGGGTATCGCTGATTCGATTGGTGTTATTCGTTGCTGCATTATCGAGCGTCAAACGACCTCCCGTATTGACGGTAAACGCCGATCCGGTCGCGGTACCGGTCCCGGTGAGGATGACTCCTCCATCGTTGATGGTGGTTGCTCCGGTATAGGTGTTCGAACCCGTAAGCGTCCATATTCCGGTGCCTGCTTTGGTCAGCGTTCCTGTCCCGGTACCGATAATACTGGCAATTGAGCTGCCTGTTGCAGTACCGTCAAGCGTCAAGCCGAAGGCTCCCCCTATCGTTCCGGTATTTGAGAGAACAATATTTCCATTGTTCGAAACAATGCTGCTGGCAGCACCGAGAGTGATCAGACCGCTGTAGGTTGCCGCTGTCCCTGAGCTGTTGGTCAGTGCTCCAACTGTGCCTCCGACACCCGTTCCTCTCAGCGTCAACGCTTCAGGGGTGCCGAGTGTAAAACCGTTCAGGTCAAGTGTCGCGCCGGCGGTAATGCTTGTTGCTCCGGCGGTGGTTCCGAGCGGGGTATTGGTGCCGTCACCTGCAGCACCAAGCTTGAGCGTTCCTGCGCCGACGGTAGTCAATCCTCCATAGGTGTTCGCTCCGGTGAGCGTCAGCGTACCCGTACCATCCTTTGTTAGTGTACTTGCGTTTGTTCCTGTTATCTGATTGGCAACAGTAACATTCCCTGCTCCTCCGAATGTCGACCCCAAAGCTCCTGCAGAAACAGAACCGAGCGTAAGCGTACCGCTGTCGGAGTTGATCCGGGATGCAGCAGCAAGCGTAATCGCTCCGGTATAGCTGTTGTCACTACTGATATTGCGGAGCGCTCCGCCCGAAGAGATGCCTGTACCGTTCAGGCTCAGAGTTTCCGAGTCGATCACAATACCTCCGGCAAGCTCAAGAGCTGCCCCGGAAGCCACGGTTGTACCCGTTGCGGTTGTGCCAAGAGCGGTTACATTTATTGCCCGCAGAGCACCCGCACTGACCGTTGTCGCTCCGGTATAGCTGTTTGCTCCCGAGAGTACAAGTGTGCCTGCACCCGATTTTACAAGAGTTGTCTTGCTGATGATTCCGCTGTATGTGCCGCTGCCGCTGCCGACATTAAAGGTGGTGGTGCCCATGCCGCTGATAGCTCCGCTGCCGCTGATTGAACCGCCATTGGCATTCATCGTCAGATTAAGCGTACCGGTGGTATTACCTATGGCCGCATTTATGGCAATACCCCCGTCTGCTGTCAGTGTCAGTGTCCGGGTTCCGGCTGCCGTACCCGTAGAGATCGCGCTTTCAACCGTAATGTTTCCAGCTTCTGTACCCGAACCGGAGGTTGTAGTTGTAACAGTAACATTGGTTCCCGCATCAAGCCGGGAGGTTATGTCAGTATTAAGAATGGTGGAACCTGTTGCTCCCGGTGTCCAGATGTCAGGATTTGCACCGCCCCATGTGCCGTTCGCACTTGCATTTGTGATGGTCACATTATACGGATCGAACAGCCAGAGTCCGGCAGCGCCCCTTATCGAGGATGCTCCGCCCTTTGACCCTGCCGTATCAAGCCAGTGTCCGGAGGTCTCTATCCTTCCGCCGTCACCACCGTTTGCTCCGCCCTTCGCTTCAAAAGTGCCGTTTGCCCGGGTGACGGAGTTCGGGTTGGTCACGTCCGACCACGCTACCACGGTGCCGCCATTGCCGCTGTCAATTGCACTCGCTTCAAGCAGGGCACCCTGCTCAACGATAGTCCCTGTTGCCTGACGAACCGAACTATCGCTGTTCTGCCAGCTTCCGCCAACCAGTACCTCTCCTCCGCCGGTTGCGCCCGAAGCGGTGAGGTGTGCGCCATCCTTCACCAGAACACGGTCACCCGTGGCTATAACCGAACCGCCCTTTCCGTCTGGCGAGGATGCATCAACCCTTCCGGCGACCGTCGCCGTGCCGCCCTCGGCATCAAGAATAATCCGACCCGCTTTCGACTGCAGGCTGGCGGTCTCAATAATACCGCTGTTGTTGACGGCTGATCGGGTCAATGCATTTGCCGCTCTTGCCGTCATAATCACACGGCCGCCATCGGCCTTGATCAATCCTTTATTTTCGGCCAGAGCGTCTACCGCTCCCTGATCCACCGTAAGGGTGATGAGCCCGTCACCATAAAAATCAAGAGATACCTGATTGCCTGCAGCCAGGGCCACGCTTCCTCCATGGGCCGTGACACGCCCCTCATTGGTTACTTTGGGGGCGATCAGCGCCACCACACCACCCGGCATAGCCGTTATGTTTCCCTGGTTGATAACTTGACCGGCACTGCCGCTGTTGCTGAATCTGTAACGTCCGGCAAGGAAGTCGCTGTCAAGCATATTGAGCGAAGATGCCACCAGACCGCCGACATCTACACGCGCTGTAGTGCCAAAGATGATGCCCGAGGGGTTAAGGAGGAATACCCGGCCGTTGGCCGAGAGCGAACCCATGATCTGGGTGGGGTTCTGGTCGGTGATGCGGTTGAGAACTGCTGATGAGCTGTTGGGCTGGTTAAAACGCACTCCGGCATCGGCACCGATGTTGAAGCTCTGCCAGTTGGCAATCATCTTCGGTGTGGACTGATCAACCGTCATCCGGTTGCTGCTGGTGGTAACAGTTCCGCCGCCGTAAGTGATCACACCGCCGGACGGAAGGGCTCCGGGATCAAGGCCATAGGCCATCTGGCCTGAAGCAAACAGCGCGATGAGAACCGCAAGGCTTTTCAGCCTCGATTTTGGAACACCTCCATTGGTCTTGACCTTCTCGGATACGACTATCCACCGCTCCTTCGTCTTCGACCAGATGACATTAAAAATTCTGTTCACGTTCGGGTGTTATCGGCTTTCATGAATTAAAACAACCCTCTGCCTGCGACCCATCAATAAAAACAATACTTTATTATATAAAGTGCCTTCATGTAACAATACACTTATAAAATATTCAGCAAATATCACGCCATACGGAATTACTCAAACAGGAGAGGCATCTCTATATCACTATTGTTCAATCTGTTGCGCAGCTTATGTCGTTTAACCGGATATCCGTATGCTCCATGGAATACCATAAATGCCTCAAAATGAGACAATCAATACGAGGATGAGCAATAAGTGATACGTTTTCCGATATTTTGGGAATCGGACAGAAGGGGGACGGAAATATTTCAGAGCAGGTGTTTTTGTACCGATAGCGGTAGAGTGCAGGGGAAAAGCCGACAAGAAGAAATATTCTTATTTATCTATTTTTTTTGTACATAAACGTCTGTATTACACATTCTATCCCTGATAGTTCTTCGATAGCTTACCTACAGAGAGTATGAATATACACCGGATTGCATAGTTCTCATGTTCGTCTCACTATTGTCTCATGTACCGCTCAAAAAGCTCCTGATTTACCGGACAGAACACCTTTAACCAATCAATCATGTGAAACGGGCGGGACACTATTGATTAATGAGCTATGTTGCCTGATAACAGAAGCGCCTACTTCAGCCGAAGAGAGAGACCGCTGCAGAGCAACCATGCCTCGGTGGCAATATTGGCGGCCTTCTGGTTTATGATCCCGGCTATATCCCGAAACTGTCGGGACATGGCATTATCGGGCACAATACCCATACCGACTTCATTGGACACAAGAATAATATCACAGGGGGGCTTGCTCAGAACATCAAAAAAAAGAGCGATCTGCTCATCAATCGCATGTTGATCGACAAGATGGTGCATCAGATTTGCCGTCCACACCGTCAGGCAGTCAAGCAGCACCAGATCGATTCCTTCTTTCAGATTCTGGAATGCACGCTGGGGAAAAAGCGGCTCCTCTACTGTCACAAACCGGTTGGACCGCTCCTCCTGATGTTTGCCGATACGACGCTGCATCTCTTCATCAAACGGTTCTGCCGTCGCAACAAACACCCGGTTCCGGTACCCGTTAGCCAGTTGCAGGGCGAATGTGCTTTTACCGCTTCTCGCCCCGCCAGTTACATATATTACCTTGTGCATCCTTAAAATATATAGTTACCCATAATCGGAATTTGTTCACGTGCTGGATTTATTGCTCGCAATATCCACTACCCAGCTCCGGGATTGATCCTGGACCCGAACCTTGATATGGAAGGTTTCACCCGGAGGATTTAAGATCTTGAAAGTTCGGGTTCCCGAATTGTAGCTTAACCATGACGGCAGCGGAGAACCGTTTAACAGGGTAACCCGCTCACCGCCAACGCCCTGTGTAAGACCGGTTTTAATCTCATCCGGAAGAGGAATAACCGTATTTACTGTTTGACGAACCAGCTTTCCGCCAAGAAAAACATTGATCACTCCGGTAAAGGGCGCCTGTGTGTCACTTCCCGGAGATGATCCTGTGACAGGAAGACTTGCCTGACTGATATCCGAAGTCATGCCCCCTCCGGTTGTCATCGCTACGGTGCTGCTGACATCACCACTCTTCATATCCGACAGGTTATCGAGGTTCATAACCGGGGCTAACTCGATTGAGCTGCCGACCGGAGCGACAGCCTGTGTATTGGTAACAGTTAAGGGCGCAACAGTTATGGATGCACTTGAAGCCGGAGCTGTCGTAGTGATCGGATTTGCGGGCATCAGGCTTGACACTGTTGCTCCTGCGGGCGAAGCAGGCGTTGCCTTAATAATCGGCAGAATTGTCTCTGATGCTGTGGTACTTTCTGTTTCAGTTACGGGTGCTTCACTGATATCAGCCGTCAGACCACTCTGCTGCTGCAGGTTGTAGTTTGCTGCATCCGCCCCGCTTATGGTGCTGCCTGTCACCGTCACACTCTTTCCTTTTCCAACATTCCTGTCTGCAAAGGTTCCTGCCGGTGTGCCGCCAAGCGTCACTACATCGCTGCCAAGCGGGGTTACCTTCGCTGTGCCCGTAAGTGTTGCCGTGGTCGTTGCATCATAGACCTTGTTCGATGCCGACAGGCCGCTCACCGTCAGATTCGCGCGGCTGATTTCAGCACTCAGAGCGCTCTGCTGCAGCAGGGTGTAGTTTGATGCGTCCCTACCGCTTATGGTGCTGCCTGTCACTGTCACACTTTTCTCTGTGCCAACATTCCTGTCTGCAAAGGTTCCTGCCGGAGTACCGCCCACAGTCACCACATCGCTGCCAAGCGGCGTCACCCTCGCCGTACCCGTAAGTGTTGCCGTGGTCGTTGCATCATAGACCTTGTTCGATGCCGACAGGCCGATCACCGTCAGATTAGCTCTGGTAATTTCGGCACTCAAAGCGCTCTGCTGCTGCAGGTTGTAGTTTGCTGCATCCGTACCGCTTATGGTGTTGCCTGTCACCGACACTGCTTTTCCTGCTCCAACATTCTTGTCTGCAAAGGCTCCTGACGGTGTGCCGCCAAGCGTCACCACATCGCTGCCAATCGGAGTTACCCTTGCCGTACCCGAAAGCGTTGCCGTGGTCGTTGCATCATAGACCTTGTTCGATACCGACAGTCCGCTTACCGTCAGATTCGCGCGGCTTATCGCATAGTTTTCCGTAGTCGTCGTGAAGTCACCGCCCCAACTGTAGTTCGCAGAATCCGTCCCTGTTATACCGCTTGCTTTCTGCTTGTAACTGCCGACTTTTGTATTACCGCTTGTACTCAACGATGCATTTACCAGCGTTCGCGTCACATCAACCACATCACCGGTGATCCTGTTATCCGTCACCGCACCATACACAAGCGAGTTTCCGTAGGTCGAACTTCCGTCGCCGATCGCCGTTACCTGGAGCTGCTTTTGATCGACCGTAAGCGTTTTTGAAACATAGGAGATGCCATATCCAAGCAGACTGGTCAATCCGGACTGACCGATTGTATGCGTACCTGCTGTATATTTACCGGATGAAGAGGTGGAACTGGATACACTTAATCCGCCTGATAACGCCTGTGCTTTGGTATCACTGTTTTGTTCTCCACTGATGGTGTAGTCGAGAGTTGGTGTTGTGCCATAGGTAATCGTTTCATTTGCAGCCGTAACGGTGACTGTCGGCTGTTCGCGGTAGATGGCGTTCTTGCCCGCAGCGAGAACAGTCGTATAATTCGATGCCGATTCATCGCTGTTGTAGCGGAAACGGCCTGTTCCCGTTCCGATGAATGCACTCAAACCGGTACTTCCGGAGATGCTTCCGGTATAGAAGGAAGCAATGCCGCCTGTTCCTAATGTTATCAACGGAGTGCCGGAAACAATGATGTTGCCACCCGTTGATGTCCCTGCCGCCGCCGATTTCCCGGCGTTCACCCTGATTGCTGTTGCCGAGCCATCCGTCGTGGAGAGATTGCCCGAAACCGTCAGGTCTCCGCTCAGGGTCGCAACATCAACCGTTCCTGATGCAGCAATGCCGGAAATAGTCAGTGCATTGGTATCAATGAGCGAAACAGCTCCGGCACTTGTCACGGTGACCGATGAAAAGTTATTCGAAGTATTATTGAAGGTCACAGTACCGCTCCCGGCAACAAACGTCACTGCTCCGGCTGTGGCTGTAACCACTCCGCTGCCACTGATGCTGCTGTTCGTGGTTGTCAGGGTTGTTCCTGCTCCTGCACCGAAAGTCGTAGCTCCGCTGTAGGAGTGAACTCCTGTGGTTTTTACCGAGCCTCCGTTTATAAAGAGCGATGTAGCTGAATCACCGGTGAACGATGCCAATGGCGTGGAGTTTCCAATCGTACCGCCAAGAGTGACACTTCCGGATCCGTTGATACCGAGCGCATATCCGCCATTGATAGTACCACTCAGAGTAAGTGCTGTACCGCTGTTCGATACAATACGGCTTCCACTGGCGAGCGTTATAAGGCCACCATAGGTCGATGCTGTTGTGGAGCTATTAGTAAGAGCTCCCGCTGTACCGCCGACACCAAGGCCGTTCAGCGTCAGCGCTTCATCTCCTATCGATATGCCGTTCAGGTCCAGCGTCGCGGTGTCTGATACCGTAACCCCGCCAGCTGTTGTGCCCATCGCCGAGCTATGACCAAGCTTCAACGTACCTGCGCTTACCGTCACCGCTCCACTGTAATCACTCGTCGTACCTGACAGGGTCAACGTTCCGTTGCCGCTCTTCGTCAAGCTTCCGGCGCCACTTATTTTCCCCCCGTACGTAAAGTCATTCGAACGATTGAACACAACTGCTCCCGAATTGCTCAACGTTCCGGTGTCGGATATTGAGCCGCTCGCTCCTCCTGATCCTATCGACAGCGTTCCCGTGCTTACCGTCGTTCCGCCGCTATACGTATTCGCTCCGCTCAACGACCACGTGCCTGTGCCGCTCTTTGTCAGTGTTCCCGTGCCGGTTCCGACTATACTCGCAATACTGCTTCCGCTTGCCGTTCCGCCAAGCGTCAACCCGAATCCGGAACCGGTTATCGTGCCGGTATTCGACAGGATTATGTTTCCATTTCCTGATACAATGCTGCTCGCACTTCCAAGTGTCAGCAACCCGCCATACGTTGCCGCTGTTCCGGAACTGTTGATTAATGCCCCATTCGTACCGACACCCAGGCCGTTCAGCGTCAGTGCTTCATCTCCTATCGATATGCCGTTCAGGTCCAGCGTCGCGGTGTCTGATACCGTCACCCCGCCAGCTGTTGTACCCATCGCCGAGCTATGACCAAGCTTCAACGTACCTACGCTTACCGTCACCGCTCCACTGTAATCACTCGTCGTACCTGACAGGGTCAACGTTCCGTTGCCGCTCTTCGTCAAGCTTCCGGCGCCACTTATTTTCCCCCCGTACGTAAAGTCATTCGAACGATTGAACACAACTGCTCCCGAATTGCTCAACGTTCCGGTGTCGGATATTGAGCCGCTCGCTCCTCCTGATCCTATCGACAGCGTTCCCGTGCTTACCGTCGTTCCGCCGCTATACGTATTCGCTCCGCTCAACGACCACGTGCCTGTGCCGCTCTTTGTCAGTGTTCCCGTGCCGGTTCCGACTATACTCGCAATACTGCTTCCGCTTGCCGTTCCGCCAAGCGTCAACCCGAATCCGGAACCGGTTATCGTGCCGGTATTCGACAGGATTATGTTTCCATTTCCTGATACAATGCTGCTCGCACTTCCAAGTGTCAGCAACCCGCCATACGTTACCGCTGTTCCGGAACTGTTGATCAATGCCCCATTCGTACCGACACCCAGGCCGTTCAGCGTCAGCGCTTCATCTCCTATCGATATGCCGTTCAGGTCCAGCGTCGCGGTGTCTGATACCGTCACGCCTCCCCCTGTTGTACCCAGTGCCGAGCTATGACCAAGCTTCAACGTGCCTCCGCTTACCGTCACCGCTCCACTGTAATCACTCGTCGTACCTGACAGGGTCAACGTTCCGTTGCCGCTCTTCGTCAAGCTTCCGGCGCCACTTATTTTTCCTCCGTACGAAAAGTCATCCGAACGATTGAACACAACTGCTCCCGAATTGCTCAACGTTCCGGTGTCGGATATTGAGCCGCTCGCTCCTCCTGCTCCTATCGACAGCGTTCCATCGCTTACCGTCGTTCCACCGGTGTATGTGTTCGTTCCTGAAAGGGTCAGAGTGCCCGAGCCCGCCTTCGTAATACCTCCCGTTCCGGACAACACGCCGCTGTATGTTCCTGAAGTGTTGTCTGAGTCTCCTATTGTCAATATATAGGAATCGAGTGCGGTCGAGCCTGCTCCTGTCAGTGAATCAATAACCTTGTTTCCTCCGATCGTAAACGATCCGGAATTTGCTACTCCCGAACTGGCAGCTATCGATCCCGTTGCATCAAGCGTTAAGGTCCCGTTACTGATCGTTGTTGCTCCGGTGTAGGTATTCACTCCGGAGAGTGTCACCGTTCCGGCTCCCGATTTGGTCAGAGCTTTGTTCGTACCGCCAAGAATAGCCGAAACCGTTGTGGTGCCACTGTCGTTGTTGATGAGGTAGCTGGTGCCGGTCAATACGCCGGTGGTGCCCGTTATGGAGCCATTGGTCAGGGTTACTGCGCCTATTGTGTCACTATATACCCCGATATCAAAAACAACTCCGCTTCCGTTGACTGTCACTCCTCCGCTCGAAAGTGCATTGTTTATCCCGTACTGCAATGTGCCCCCGCTTACCGTCGTCAATCCGGTATAGCTGTTAGCCGCTGACAGGATCAATGTCCCTGAATCAATTTTGGTCAGTGTCCGTGAAGATCCAGCTATTGCTTTGCTCACCGTGAGTGTACCTGTACCACCAAAAGTGGGGGTACCAGCGCCAAGCGTTATAGTCCCCTTGGTAGTTCCGCCCCAGCTTGCTGTGCCTGTAGTTATAAGCGTACCGATCAGTGACAGATCCTCATTGCTGATAGCGACATTGTTGATATTGAGGGTGCCTGTAGCACTGACTGTTGTCCCTTGATTTGAAGATCCTAATCCGGTCGAATTCGAAACAATGAGGGTTCCGGCGCTTATCGTTGTTGAACCTGAATAGGTATTATTACCTGACAGGGTCCATGTACCGGTTCCATCCTTGACGCAATTTCCGGTATTACTGTAAACGCCGGATAGCGTACATCCGACAACGCTTCCTCCAAAAGTCAGGATAGCGGTCGAATTTACGGTACCGGAAAGAGTAATCTGTGCATTCGCGGTATTCACTAAAATACTGGCTGGTGAATTCACCGTAATGGGACCTGAATAGGTCGTCGTTGACGAACCGCCGCCAACGGAAACAGCGGTGTTCGTCAGAGCTCCGGCTCCACTGTACCCCGTCCCGGCGATCGTCAATGGTTCAGGAAGAACAAGAGTATACCCGTTCAGGTCAAGTGTGGCTCCGGATATTACAGAGGTGTTACCAGCCGTTTTTCCAAGAGGACTATTGGCATCATTACCTGACGAACCAAGCTTGATTACGCCATTGCTGACAGTAGTCGTTCCCTGATAGGAGCTGACGCCAGACAAAATCAAAGTGCCGGTTCCCGATTTCGTAACCGATCTTGTTGAACCAGTAATATCAGAGATAGCTCCAGAGTACTCACCGCTGCCGCTGCCGACGTTAAACGTGGTGGTTCCTTTGCCTGAGATGTTTCCGTTTCCGCTTATGGTTCCACCCGCGTTCATCGTCAGATTCAGTGTGTATGATGAACTACTGGTGCCAATGTTTGCATTCAGCAGAATGTTGTTCGCGGCAGTAAGCGTCAGTGTTGGTGTACCGGTGTTCGTACTTTTCGTAATCGCACTGCTGACTGTAATATTTCCATCTTCAGATCCACCGCCTGTTGTTGTTACCGTTACACTGGTTCCTGCATTGAGTGAGGTCAGCAGTTGACCCGTACTGAGTATTGTCGAACCGGATGCATTCGGTGTCCAGATATTGGGATTTGCTCCACCCCATCCACCGCCTGCATCAGCAGAACCTGCGATTGTGACATTGTACGGGTCAAAGAGCCAGAGGCCGCTGCTTCCATTCAGCGCGGAAGCTCCGCCCTTTGATCCCTCTACATCCAGCCAGTGACCGGAAGTCTCGATTCTTCCACCGTCACCACTGTTGGCTCCGCCCTTCGCTTCAAAGGTACCGTAAGCACGGGTGACGGAGTCCGGGTTGGTCACGTCCGACCACGCTACCACGGTGCCGCCATTGCCGGTGTCGATGGCACTCGCTTCAAGCAGAGCTCCCGGCTCAACAATGGTGCCGGTCGCCTGACGAACCGAACTGGCGCTGTTCTGCCAGCTTCCGCCAACCAGTACCTCTCCTCCGCCGGTTGCGCCCGAAGCGGTGAGGTGTGCTCCAGCCTTCACCAGAACACGATCTCCCGTAGCAATCACCGAACCGCCCTTTCCGTCTGGCGAGGATGCATCCACTTTGCCGGCTATCATCGTCATGCCGCCCTCGGCGTCAAGAATAATCCGGCCGCCTCTCGCCTGCAGGCTTCTTGCCTCAATAATTCCGCTGTTGTTCACCACCGACTGAACCAGGGCATCGGCCGCTTTGGCCGTCATGATCACCCGGCCGCCATCAGCCTTGATCAATCCATTATTTTCGGCCAGGGCGTCTACAGCTCCCTGAGCAACCGTAAGGGTGATGAGTCCGTCTCCATGGAAATCAAGAGATACCTGATTGCCTGCAGCCAGCGCCACGCTTCCGCCAGGGGCCGTGACGCTCCCCTCGTTGGTTACTTTGGGGGCGATCAGCGCCACCACACCTCCCGGCATGGCCGTTATAGCTCCCTGATTGATAACTTGACCGGCACTGCCGCTGTTGCTGAATCTATACCTGCCGGAAAGGAAGTCGCTATCGAGCATATTGAGCGACGAGGCGACCAGACCACCGACATCAACACGTGCTGTACTGCCGAAAATAATGCCCGAGGGGTTAAGCAGGAATACCCGGCCGTTGGCCGAGAGCGAACCCATGATCTGGGTGGGGTTCTGGTCGGTGATGCGGTTGAGAGCTGCTGATGAGCTGTTGGGCTGGTTGAAACGCACTCCGGCACCGGCTCCGATGTTGAAACTCTGCCAGTTCGCAATCATCTGCGGTGTTGACTGGTTCACGGTCAACTGAGTGCCGCTGGTGGTAATGGTTCCCTCCCCGGAGGTGATCACACCGCCCGAAGGGAGGGAGCCGGGATCAAGGGCATAGGCCCGCTCTGCGGAGGCAAACAGCGCGATGAGAACCGCAAGACTTTTGAGCCTTGATTTGGGTACACCTCCATTGGTCTTGACCTTCTCGGAAACGACGATCCACCGCTCCTTCGATTTCGACCAGATGATGTTGAAAACCCTGTTCACTGTCGGTTATGTTGATGCAACCTTACACAACATGTTTATAACCCCTTCTGTTTTGTTCAACGTTGTGTTCCCTGAACCTTTCGCTCCACAAGAGCATCAACGTTGCGCAGGGAGAGCAGATGCGCATGAATCAGCGCCAGTGCGCCGCTGCGGAACAATTTTGTTACTTCGCTATCTGAAAGCTGTGCAAGCTTCTCCTCATCAACCACAAGCAGACCATTGAGTGCAATAGGGCTCCCTTCTGCCGGAGTCGCCTGCAGATCAACCGCTCTGATCAATCCATATTCGGCAAGCTGGGCGCCGAACTGCCGTGCCCGATCCATCTGAAGAAGATAGTCCTGAAGAAAAGCCTGGATTTCAAGCATTTTCGGTGCAGGCTCTCCATCCTCAAAAAGCGGAAGGCCACCCTCCAGATTAAAGCCGTCAAAATCCTCGTCAAAACAGACCGTGGTCTGACCCTCAGTACCGTCCGTGGTAATGAACGGGTAGCGTCTGATGTATGCCGGTATATAGCGGCCGTGCCAGGCACCCTCATCATCAACAAAAAGGTTTTCATTCTCCTCAAGCCCTAAAAGTGCGACAGGAAGAATGGCATTGTCGGAGGTATTGCTGAAAATAATCGGATAGAAACGGCCGGCATCAAAAAATTCTGCCGTTGCAAGCAGAACAGTCCGGGCTGATGCGGCATACCGGTATCCTTCCGGACTCGGGCTGACGGTCAGAGATGCATGAGCCTCCCTGTTAAGCGGAATCGGACGACTGTAAAACAGTGGCAGATTCTCAAGTGGTATATTTTGTTCCATTTTTATGGTCGGTTTATCTGGTTAACAACTACTCTTGTTTAAAATTTGTCTGCTGCTTTTGACAAGAAACTTTGTCAATGAGTGGTTCAGCTCTGCTTACTTGTTAAAATCAAAGGTTTAAAAGATATAATATACGTATAGTGAAAAGAAATACTGCAACCTTGCGTCTCACGAGCTAACACTCTTTGCTAAAAGGAGAAGAGTGCCATAAGCCACATACGGCTCTTGTCACTCCTGCCGTCCGAGTTATTTCCGGCAACGCTTCGTCCCGGATTATCTCCGATCACCCATGCCCAGCTTCCCCGTAATGTCAATCTCCCGTCAATAGCATAAGTGATACCGAATCCGGCTCCACGAAGCCAGTAACTGTTCAGATTGGTTGCTGTAGCCGGAATCTCCACCTCGTGCTTCTGGAGTCTGATATGTCCGGCATCATAGAACCCGCTGAACTGAAGACTTCCCCATCCCTTCGGGACTGGAGGCGAATATCGGATCTCAGCATTCAGCAACTCGCCTTCATCTCCTGAAGCCTCACTGATTGGATAGGCCCGAACACCGTTCGGCCCTCCAAGAGAGAATTTTTCACTGCTGTCAAGCAGGTCATCGGCTCTCTGGCCACTCACAGAAACATTGAGATTGATCTTCTCTGTCAGGCGCTGCTGGCGCATAACGGTAACATTCAGACGGGCATAACGGCCTTCGCCCCTGTTTGTAGCAGCGGCGGCGGCGAGCTGGTTGGCTTCATGCACGGTTCCGGCAGTCACCGCTACATTCAGGCTGCTGTATCCCCCGCCTAAAATCGTATCGTAATGGTCTGCGCTGGTCGTGAAGAGCACACTGTTTACCCTCTTGTGATGGAGTTCAATGTCATATTGACTATCGATAAGTGACTTGTTGCTGTACGAAATGCTCGTTATGATATTTCCCGCCCTGCTCCGGTGAATCGGATAACTCAATCCGGCGTCAATACTGCTGCTCTTTCCACCATATTGAAGGATCAGAAGATCACTTCCAAGCTCGTAGTTCATAGCGGTGTAGGCAAGGTTTCCCTTGAGTCCGTCATAACCAATGGGAAAGAGATAGCCGACACGTCCCTGACGCAGTCGTTCTCCCTCTGTCAGCAGTAAGGTTACCTGGTCACCGCAGCAGAAAGGGTCATCGAAAGAGAACATGGAGTTGGCTCGCCACTCCCCGGTGTAGAGATTGCCCTGATTATCAGTCCAGATAGATCCTGAAAACACAGGACCTTCAGCTACGGCAAGCTCTACTCCACTGGTGCCGGTCATGGTACCGGGAGAAAGGGAGGCCCGGGCTGAGATACCCGGCAGATCGCTGATGAGCAGCACCGAACGCTCAAGCGCACGCTCATTGATCGGCTTGCCTGCCTCCAGGGCGCTCTTGACAAAGCCTCGAAGTTTTTTATCGGATATTCTTACCTGTTTGTCGCGGTTTATGGTAAGGTTTCCGTCACTTTTACCCGGAGTAACGGCAATTTCAATAGTACCCATGGTGACATCCTGTTTGGGCAGATATGCCCGCGCAAGAAACCACCCCTTCTGCTTGAGATATGCAGTAACCTTCTCCGCTTCGCCGGACAGTTCTGCGAATGAGAGCTTTTTGCCGACAGCTCCCGCAACAACCGCCTGAAGCTCGGCTTCCGTTGCAAGACCTTCATAACCCGAAAAAACAAAAGCGTTAACATTGACACGCAGCGTACTTTCATCCGAAGGGGGCGCTTCCTTTACCGGCGCGGAAAAAGGCAATTGAGGAAGGTTCTGCATCTGATTCTGTTGATCACGCAAAATACTTCCGGCATCAGGAATTGGATTGGCGAAAAGAGGAGCTGAAGATAAGAGCAGCGATATTGAACCTATGGCAATGGCGACTGCGCGACACATAACGTGCTTATCGTAATGAAGATTATATCGTTCCGATAATTTCATCACAAAAGATCCTCCGGTTTTTGTTCAACAGAACATGTTAATAACGTCAGATTGTCAAGATGGTGTCAATAAAAACCGCCACCGGAACAACACCATTCATCAGCGAATTACAATCACTTTTAACTTCTAAATTTATGTGCAAATAGCGGGCCACTCTAATTACCAGAAAGAAACCATCACCGGAAAGCCCGAAATTCGCGGTCTGTAGGCCGTTCCATCACTATTTCAGCACTTCGCCATCCCCCGGAAGTGTCTCGATATCCATAACTGTCTCAATATGAGGCACATTATTGATTTATGAGCATATTGTGACACAATTCAAGACATTTACAGGCATCAGCCAAAGGAATCGAAAGAAGATATTCTCCCATATATTTCCTGTCAGCCGACGAATAAACAACAACAAAAGCCCACCAGCATAAGTCATATCTTACTTATCTATAGCTATTTAGAAACATCCAAAACAGGGTTTTCACTCAAAACACCATGAACGTTTAAACACCGAAGATCAATCGGGAAAATAAACGTATTTGTCTCATATTTGTCTCATATTCGTCTCATGTGTTCCGGATAAGAAGAGGGTTATCGTGCAGTAAATCTGGCATGAACGGTGACGTGATCGCGAAGAGGATGTCGAAAATAAAACGGATAAAACGCAGAAAAGCGGAATCAGGGTTGATTCCGCTTTTCTGCGTTTTTAGAAGGCATACTTCGCTTTCAGAATTGAACAGCTCAACTCTTGACAACGAAGCGGCTTACTTTTTTTCCGGTACTTCGCGCTCTTCTTTTACTGCATAGTTGATCAGGTAATCGTAGAGTCTGATAAGACGTGAATTCTGATTATTCTGATCAATCCAGTGCCCGATCATTCCTATAGTGCGGGCCAGAACAAAGAAGCCGTTCAGTGAGTACTCCGGGAAATCAAGGTCAACAAGAATACAGCCGATGGTACCATCAACGTTAAGGATAAGATTATCCTTTTTGGCTGTCGTAACCTTTTCGACTTCGAGAGCATAGTCCAGACAAGGGGTGTGGAGCGTGGTCTGGTTTTTAACGTAATCAACCAGATACTTCACCCTTTTGTCAGGGTTTTTAAGACTCTTTACCCTGTGACCGATACCGGGAACCGGACCGACATTCTGCTTCATCCAGGAGAGAAAGCCGGAAATATCATTGGGATACTCCTTGACGCCGTACTTGAAATATTTACCGGCATTGGTCACGGCTCCGCCGAATCGGGGGCCGATCATGGTCATACCGGCCGATACAGCCTGAGGCAGGTCAATTCCGGCACATGCGGCAATAATGGAACCGAAAGCTCCGGAGACCGCCGGGCCATGGTCGGCAGAGATCATGATGATGCGCTTGATGATCTCCGACTCCTCTCTGGATGGAAGTTTCTTGTTCCAGAGAAGACCGATAACATCCTCAATACCATACCCTTTCTCACAGAGTTCGGAGGCGGCATAACCGACATAACGGGGCTCTTCACCACGATCATCGGAGATGGTGGTACGAATAAGCGGCTCAACGATAACCTCACCCTGCTTCATGACCTCCTGAACACTTGGAGGAAGTGCCGGGAGAAGCTTTTCATCGAGTTCCGGTTCCGGCTTGATCACTCCGCTTGCAAGCAACTCCTGATAGACCTGCTTGATGGCTTTGCTGAGTCCGCCGAACGTATCCGGCACGACAGCGCCGGCATCACGCAGTGCGTTCATTTTGGAGCGTGCAGAGCCAAGACCCTTCTTGCCCTCCTTGGCTCCGGCATGACCGAATTTCATACCCTGGGGAAGCACCTCCTGACAGGTTCCGCCGATTGCGGCAATAACCTTGATGCGGCGTACTTCAGCTCCGAGCCAATCTGCAGCCTCCTCTTCAAGCGTACCGCCGACTTCGCCGACAATAACAACCGCCTTGGTCTCGGGATCATTTTCAAACATCTCAAGGTAGGTGACAAAGTCCGTTCCCGGATAGGAGTCACCGCCGATTGCAACGGCTGTTGTGACACCGTTACCGTTCTGGGCGCAGAGCCACATGGCCTCGTTGGAGAGTCCGCCCGACTTTGTAATAACGCCGAATGATCCGGAGCGATAGAGGTTACAAAGCTTCAGATTTTTATACTCGCCACCGATAACACCGAGACGGCACTCACCGGCAGAAAGGATACCGATAGAGGATGGGCCGTTGAAAATCTTGCCCGTTTCAAGCGCATACTTGCGCAGCCGCTTGGCATCTTTTTCCGGCACACCTTCCGTGATCATGGAGACAAGCTTGATGCCCTTTGCATCGAGAGCCTCCTTTGCTGACTGATAGGCTCTTGATGAGCCGATATAGATCAGTGCGGTATTGATCTGAGGATTTTCCTCAAGTGCCTGTTCAAGCGATGAGTAAACAGTAACATTATTCAGCTCACCACCGCGATATATCTCTTTCTGCTGGCCCTCTTCAGGCGGGTAGACAAAAGCCTGGACTGTCAAAGGCCGGTTGATCAGAAAGTCGAACTGGGCCATACGCCTGGCGGCATTCAATCCGGCAACACCGCCTATGATGACCGCTCGTGTTTCCTTATTTGCTAAAATGCTCACGATTCTTTCCGGTTAATAATTAGAAGTTTCTCTTTTTTGCTTTCCTGCGGAAAGCGCTCCTTATGAATTCAGGGCAAGATCGACGATATCGGTCATCGGCATGCTGCGGTCGTAGACGTGGATATCAAATCCCTCTTCCTGCAGCTTTTTGATGGCGGCAAGTCCCTGATTTTCATTCGGTCCGCCACGACGCACCCAGATTTTCACATTCTCAAGGTATCCTTTCGATTTGCTCTCACGGAACCCGTTGATGATACCGCTGAAGGTCGCCTTGACATCAGTGAAATTGGCAATTGCGCCGCCGACAATAATATGCTTGATATTCGGAAGTCTGCAGATAGTTTCAGTCAGAGCCTCTACTGCCCAGTCCGGCGGATCACCGGAGTATTCGGCATAATTGGCGATTGTGCCTCCTCTTGCCACAACAGCGTCGGAATAGAAAACCGAAGCGCCGCCACCGGCTGTCAGGAGGGCAACATCACCACCGGGAACCTCGACCAGCTTTACCGAGCCCTTGATACGGGCATCGATATCCATGATCTGCTGCTCGGCTTCAGTAAAGGGCCTGCCAATTTCGGAAACCGGCTTGAAATCCCAGTCAGCATGACGGAAGCGGGCATCCCAGTCAACGTTCATGACCGCATCAAGTGCTGCAAAGCGCATATCACTTTTGCGAATGACCAGCGGATTGATCTCGATTGACTGCGAATCTTCATTATCAAAACAGAGAATAAGACGTGAAGCGATTTTAGCCACACGCTCGGCAACCTCTCCGGTAAAACCGGCCTGAAGGGCAACTTCAGTAATCTCTTCGATAGTCGGGTTCTCATCAAGGGGAATGAAAAGCCGCTTGACGGTATCCCAGTTATCTTCGATGTCCACGCCACCCTTGTTGGAAAGGAGCAGTTCTGCTCCGTCACGGTTACCCGCAATGGAGAGATAGTACTCTTCATCATGATCCAGCATTTCGGCAACAATGACCTGACGGATAACCGAAGTACCGATTTCACGGCCAATCATCTCCTGTGCTGCTTCAAGGGCCTGTTCAAGATTGAGCCCAAGTTTTACGAGTCCAAGCTTGAACCTCCCGCCGATTGCTTCATGAGCTTTAACAACGAGTTTTGATTCTCTCAGCCATTTATTAGCTTCCCCAAGTTGGGCAAGGCGGTTGGGGTCCATGATCACAACATAATTTGGCACAGGAATGCCCCATTTGTTGAATAGTTTCATGGCTGGCCCTTCAAGTATCTTAGCCATACTTATCGGTATTTGTATGTTAATGGGTAGAAATACAGAAAATGCGCAAGATTAAAAGTTAACTATATTTTTTTTTCGATCCAATAGACCAGGCACTTTTTTTACCTGAAAATCATTGAAACATTCGGCTTTATGAACAGTTTTGCACTCTGGTGGCAGAATCTTCCGGCTCAGATGAACCCTGTGCTCTTCTCTCTCGGCAGTTTTGCCGTTCGCTGGTATGGCATGATGTATCTCATTGCCTTTGCAATAGTCTATCTGCTTACCCGTTATCGTCTTGAAAGCGAAAAACTTCCTTACGACCGAGCCTTTGTCGGCGATGCCCTCACCTGGGCCATGGGTGGTGTGGTTTTGGGTGGCAGACTGGGATATATTTTTTTCTACGGAATGGACTCCTTTCTCTCGGATCCGCTCGGCACCGTAATCCCGTGGATCCCTGCACCCGGAGGATGCCGATTTACGGGCGTCACCGGAATGTCCTATCATGGAGGTGTTATCGGGGTTGTTCTTGCCCTCCTTCTTTTCAGTCGTTCACAGAAAACCGGTTTTTTCAAAACCTTTGACCTGTTTATACCTGCTGTACCTCTCGGCTATACCTTCGGGCGCCTCGGCAACTTTATCAACGGTGAACTCTACGGACGGGTAACTGATGCCGCAGTGGGGATGTATTTTCCACTGGCACCAACCTATGAGCTGCGCCATCCATCCCAGCTCTATGAAGCATTTTTTGAAGGCATCGTACTGTTTATCATACTCTGGCTGCTTCGAAAAAAATCTCCGTTCCCGGGATTTCTTTCGGCCATCTATCTTTTCGGATATGGATTTTTCCGGTTTTTTATCGAATACTTCCGGGAGCCGGATGCACAGCTCGGCTTTGTACTCTTTAATTTTTCCATGGGACAGGTACTCTGCTTTATCATGATGATTGCCGGTATCACCATCTGGCTTGTCCAAAGAGGGGCAGCACTCCGTTCAGCGGGGCGTCAGTAAGACCTCTTCCCCGCTTCCGAAACAGCGGCGCCGGACAATGAGCATCACGACGACGGAGGTAACCGCTGTTGAGCCCACCAGCATCAGCATGACAACAATCTGGTAGCGGATGGCAATAAGCGGGTCGGTTCCCGCCAGGATCTGGCCCGACATCATTCCGGGAATAAAAACAAGTCCTACCCCCATCATGGCATTGATGGATGGAATCATGCCTGCCCGGATCGCCTTTCTGAAAATATCATCGCTTGCTTCACGGTAATTCGCTCCAAGAGTGAGCTTCATCTCAACAAGCTCTCTCTCTACACGAAGATCCCTGAACAGCCGCTCAAGAGCAATGGCCAGCGCTGACATGGAGTTTCCGATCACCATCCCTCCGGCAGGAATAAAATACCTGGGATCCCACCATGGGGTTATGCCGACAATCAGCCCCGAAACAAACAGAGCTGTCGCAAAATAACTGATAAGCATGGTCAGAAATGTCGGGATAATATAGGCGATCTGCTTCTCCTTCACCCGGCCCTTCACAATAAACAATGCAGAGACAACCATAACCAGAAACACCGAAACCACCAACCACAGGCTGGAGGATTTCAGGATAAACGTCAACACATAGCCCATCAGAAAGAGCTGCGAAAAGGTACGGATGGTGCCTATGGTGATATCGCGGTTCAAACCGAGATGATAGATGAAAGAACTTGCCTGGGCTATCAATATAAAGAGCAGTGCCAGAAGCAGTTGAGCAGTCGAAATGTCAATAATCCGGTTCATGGCAGTAAATGGAGACGGCGTTGATCAAGCATGTAGTTCAGCGGTTGCACTTTTTCCGGCTTGTAGTCAGTGTGGGTGACCGTTATCATGGTTTTCCCCTCTTTAACATTCAGATGCTCCATAATGGAAAAGACCATTGAGGCGCTCTCCCGGTCAAGTGCGGAGGTCGGCTCATCAAGCAGCAGAAGAAGCGGATCCTGCAACAGGGATCTCATAATCGCCAGACGCTGTTTCTGCCCGACAGAAAGTTTCAGTGCTGATTGATCGGGAGTTACCTCTGCGAGATAGAACTTCCGGAGCATTGCTCTCAGCTCATCACGGCGGGGAGGGGATTTGGATGCGTTCGCTGCAAACGAAAAGGGCAAAAGCAGGTTCTCCTCGACTGAAGCGTCAACCATCTGCGGAATCTGGGCGACATAGCTGATTATGCTCCGGAGCTTTGCCGGAGCAACGGAACCGATATCGCTCCCCTGAAACAGAATATTGCCTCCATTTGGACGGTTCAATCGACAGATAAGACGCAGCAGTGTCGATTTTCCTGATCCGGAAGCCCCCTTGACCAGAATAAAATCGCCAGCCTGAACCGTGAGGTCAAGAGACTCAAAAACAGGAGATTGAGAGCCCTCATAACCAAAAGAGAGGTTCCTGATTTCAAGCAGTGGTTTCATTGTTGCTGTTGGAAATCTGCAATTTGGCTGGATAGATGCTCCCCTTTCCTGAATTATGCAACGGCATCCGCCGGTTTACGCAAAAAGATGTATCCGGTGAGTGCAATAAGCAGAGCTGATACCGCCCAGATGATGAGACCGAACCGCGAACCGCCGTCGATCATACTGATGATGCCGAAAAGGAAAAAGATGACCGATGCCCCGATTTTAATAGTTTTTTCCGGAAGCCTTGTTCCGAGCATTTTTCCTGCTATGATGGCGAGACCATCGGAAATAACCATCCCTATCGTAGAGCCGATCCAGACAGGAATAAATGGATTCGTGGAAGCGAGTGTAATGGTGGAGAGCATGGTTTTGTCACCGAGCTCCGCCATGAAAAATGTAGAGAACACCAGCCAGAATGGGTTAATACCCGTTTTACAGCTCTTCTCATCATCATCGAGCGTGTCCCCTTTAAGGGTCCAGAAGCCGAATACGATAAAAGCAATTCCGGCAACAAATTTAATCCAGTCAACCGGCAGACTCCCGCCAATAAACCAGCCGATTCCAGCGGAAAACACATGAATGGCAAGAGTCGCCCAGAAAATACCCCAGAGCACCACACCGGTGTTATAGCATGTTGCAAGGGTCAGGGCAACAAGCTGGGTTTTATCGCCAAGCTCGGCCAGAAAGATCATAACAAGCGAAAGCCAGAATGCATCCATTTGAACTATACTCTATACTATCGGTTATCGGTTACACACACAACGCTTCCACACCAGACAATGCTGTTGTGCTCTCTGTCTAAAAGAAAAAACAAGTATAGGGCAATCCGTGAGGAACTACAAGTTTTAAGAGCGCTCCCCGAATTTTCATACCATTATTTCCTGATGCTCCCCTTGCCTGATATTGGACAAACGGATAAATTCAGCTGAATATGTTGTCTTCGCAATGAATTATCCGGAAATTATCCGGAAACACTCTGCTAAACCGCATAGTCATCAACCCCTTTCAGTCAACGATATGCCAGAAATAAGAACAGCATTGGAGAGCGATATTGCGGCATGCACAACACTGCTTGGGCTCCTCTTCAGCCAGGAGAAAGAGTTTGCGCCCGACAGCGAAGTGCAGTCGAGAGGGCTCGCCATGATCATTGAAAATCCCGGCACGGGCCGGATATTTGTCTGTGAAATTGATGGAGAGATTCAGGCTATGGTACTGCTGCTGTTTACCATCAGCACCTTTCTCGGCAAAAAAGTCGCACTCCTTGAGGATATGATTGTTGCCCCGGCATGGCGCACAAGGGGCATCGGCTCCCTTCTCGTCGAACATGCTATCGGGTTTGCCCAAAAGGAGGGATTCGGGCGCATTACGCTGCTGACCGACAGCGATAACGAACAGGCGCAACAATTCTACCAATCAAAAGGGTTTTCCCGGTCAGAAATGGTCGTATTCAGAAAAGTGCTTGAGGGTGAAACATCCATAAAGTCAGGTGAAACTGATACGTGGATGTGCCGGGAGTGCGGCTGGCTCTATGATCCGAAAGAGGGCGACAGTGAAAACAACATCAAAAAAGGAACCACCTTTGAACGGCTCCCTTCCGATTGGTGCTGCCCTGTCTGTTTTGCCTCCAAATCGGATTTTGATCTGTTTTTATGAATGCCCCTGCTCGGTCGCACGGGAAATTCCATCACATTCCGACCACAATAATTACCGGATTCCTTGGTGCAGGAAAAACAACCGCAATTAGCCATCTGCTCAATCACAAACCTGCCAAAGAGCGCTGGGCAGTGCTTGTCAATGAGTTCGGCCAGGTCGGCGTTGATGCCTCCCTTCTCTCCCCCCGGAGTGAGGTTTCCATCCGGGAAATTTCCGGCGGGTGTCTCTGCTGTACGGCAGGGGCCTCTTTTGAAGCCGCACTGAATCGCCTTATCCGTGACACCAGCCCCCAAAGAATACTCATTGAACCAACAGGGATAGGTCACCCGCTGAAAATCATCCGCACTCTTTCCTCCGGCTACTTCCAGGACGTGCTTGACCTGAAAGCAACCATCTGTCTTGTTGATGCCCGCAAACTTGGTGACGTACGCTACCGAGAACACCCCTCGTTCCAGGATCAGGTCAACCTTGCCGATCTGCTGATTGCAAGCAAGGCTGACTGTTACACCGCACCTGACCGGACGGCATTCCTGAATCTCGCCGCAGCCGCTCAACCGCCAAAAGCAGTGGTCTCTGAAATCTCGTTCGGCCAACTCGATCCCCTTCTGCTCGATTACCCGCGAAATGGCTCCCGTTCAGCCGATTTCCCCGATGCCCATACCAGAAAAAACGAACCGTCAGGCTCATCCTTCAGCCAAAACACCGGGCCGACAGAAGCTGAACCGGTTCGACCTGACTCATGGACTCTTCATAAAAGTTCGGGATCGGGCTATTCGAGCGGCAGCTGGTTGATCGGTACCGGTTACCGTTTCCGCCAAACCGCCCTTGCCACCCTCCTCAACACCCTTCCTTTTGAACGCGTTAAAGGGGTCATGCAGTGCCGGGACGGATGGATGAGCATCAATGGTGGTGAAGGTCAGTTCACTCTGTCATCCAGTGCTCCCCTCAACAGCTCCCGCTTTGAAATCATGGGCCCGGCACCACTCTACTGCGATGAAATTGACCGCCAGCTTCGCAATACACTCTGCCTGAGAGGAGATGAAAGAAGAGATTTTGAATTCTGAATTTTGGATTGAAGAAACGAAGAAAGGGATGTCCACGAATTACACGAATTTGCACAAAATTATGTAGGGGCAAACCTGCGTGTTTGCCCTGCTGAATAGCGGGTAAAGGTTGCCAATACTCTTCGTCGTTGTTAGTCCTTGCTGTCCCTGAAGTCCTTTCAGGGCACCCATCAGTTGGTCTTAAGATCAAGCGAATGACTCGTCGCAATCATCGCAGCCTTGCGGGCAGGGTAGAGGCTTACGGCAATACAGAGCAGAATTGCGAATATGGAGACCGCTATAAAATCATTGAGCTGCATACTGACCGGATAGGCATCAATGATAAAGGCACTTCTTGAGGGCAGTTTTACAATACCGAAAAGCTTCTGAAGAGTGCAGATGATCCAGGCAATGCATGCCCCGGCAGCAGTTCCGATCACGCCGGTCATGGCGCCCTGAATAATAAATATTGCCATGAACTGCGGTTTTTCGAGCCCCAGACATCGAAGGTAGAAGAGCTCCCGCTGTTTGTCAATGGCGGTCATGGCAAGCGCTCCGGTCAGACTGAGTGAAGCCACAAGGATGATGAGCATCAGCACGCCGAAACTCACCCACTTTTCAAGCTTCATGACCGCAAAAACAGAGCTGTATTTCTCATCAAGGCTCCTGATTCTGCCATTCATCTTAACGGGGCTGCGAGCCAGCCATGCCCTCAGGCCTCTGATAAACGCTTCGTTTGAAACCCCCTCCCCTGCCCTGATATCAACTCCTGAACAGAGTCCGTTGCCAAGCAGCAGAATTTTCTGTGCGAACCGCTCAGAGGTGAGCACATAGCGGTCATCAAATATTTTCTGAAGGGAAAAAAGTGACGATACGGTGGCTTCAGGAATAGTGAGTACCGGCATCATATAGGGCTGCGAAAGTGATTCAAGCCCGAAAGAGATCAACTCCGGGCTGAAAATCTTCACCTGACTGAATGCATAGAGATCGGTACGGTAGGCCAGAAGCTCACCGACTGCAATCGTCTCACCGGAAAAGAACGGGTTGGCGGCATGGGTCTGGCTTACAAGACGGCGATGTGCTTTATCACTGAGACCCTTGACGATCACCAGTTCACTTTTATCACGGGTTGCCATAATGGCCTCTCCTTCTGCAAACCGTTCAGCAGATGCCACACCTTCAATTGCCCTTATGGAGTTGAGCAGTGAGTCAGAAACAGCAAAAGATCGTCCCTTGAGTGGAACAAGCTGCGCCGGACTGTCGATGGTAATAAAGAGATCACGGGCAAGTTTTTGAAATCCGTTCAGAACACTCATGACCACAAGCAGGGTGCTGACACCGATGACAATACCGGCAAGGCTGATTGCCGAAATGACATTGATAATTCTGAACCGTTTGCGGGCAAAGCTGAAGCGTCGCGCTATCCATAGTCCTGTTTTCATACAAGCAACAATAACATTAGGGCACCATTATAAATTTATTCCGCGATTCGATTGCTTCGTTGGCCGGTGCTCAAAATCCTCATGTACTCTCTTGTACACTCCGGTTTCTGTGCTCCAGCTGCCTCGCTCTCAAACTGCTCACGACAATTTATAGCGGTGCCCGTTTGCATAAGAAAATCGGGCATTTTGCCTGTAAAGCTCCGAAGGGATAACTTATCGGCAACAAATAAACAGCGATCCATCAGGTGCTCAGGGCTGTGCCCGGCTTCAATGACGCCGCAATCCGGGCAGGAATAAAGGCAAAGAGAAGCGTCAGTATCATGACCGCAATGGAGACCGCCGCATAATCAAAAGGATCAATCAGGAGAGGAACATACTTGATAAAATAGCTTTTCTCCGGAAGGGTGATGAGATGAAAGCGGAGCTCGAAAAGCGAAAGGGAGAGCGCAAGGATATTGCCTGCCGCAATCCCGGACAGCGCAATGAGAAAGGCCTGTGACATAAAGAGACGGCTGATTTTGGCAGGTTCGAGGCCAAGAGCACTGAGCATCCCTATCTCCCTTGTTTTTTCAATAATCAGAACAAGCAGGGTGGAGATGATGTTGAAAACCGCCACGATGGTGATGGTGACAATCAGCATCGGCATGATGTTTTTCTGGAGCTTCAGCCATTCAAAGAGATTTGAGTATCTCTGAAATACCGTATAGCCGTAAAACGGGAGTCCGAGCGTGGCAACTATCTCCTTTACCGTATCGGGGAGTTTTTTAAAATGCTCTACATTGGCATCATAACCGCTGATCATCAACGGATTGAAGCGCGACTGCATCTGCTTCAGATCGGTAATGAGCACAAAATCATCAAAACCCTCCTGGAGGCCCGTATCGTAAATACCCCGTATAACGCCAATTTCCAGGTCAAGTGATGAGAGCAGGTCAACAACGCTTTTGTTACCCGCAATAAGCCTGGCCCCTGTCGAGTCACGGCCAAGGCCGACCAGCATAACTTTCTGACCGACACTGAGGCCAAGATGTTCAGCCAGCGGCTCACCTGCATAGAGCTCTATTGCCTCACTTTCAGCCGTCATAACAGGGCTTCCCTCCTTGAGAAAGCGGGTCAGAAAGATCGTTCGCTGCTCAGGAGTGACACCCTTTACAACGACCGGCTTGCTTCCGTAGGTATCGCCGGTGCTGCCTCTCCGGCTCCTGAGTACAAAACTTTTTTCAAGAAAGGGTGCGGCAGATGTCACATCGGGGTGTTGGGTGATACGCAGAAGATCCTGGCGCCGCTCCTGAAAAAGACGGTCATCGGGATATCGGATCTGCATATGGGCGCTAAAACTGATCAGTTTCTGCTCAACACTGCCGGCAAAGCCCTTGACAATGGAGAGGGTAAGAATCAGGGCTGCCGTTCCAACCGCAATACCGATCACCGCGATCATGATGATAAAGGTCGGTCTGGAAGCTGAACGCTGTTTGAAGGCAAACCTTCTTGCAATATAGAGCTGCGGCTTCATCCCTCTGTGGTTGAGTCGGCATTCATGGAGGCAAAGGTAACGACATTATTTCTTCCGGCTGATTTTGCCTTATAGAGTGCCCGGTCGGCATTGTTGATAAGGGTATACCAGTCAGCCGCGTCCCCAGGAAATGTTGCAATTCCTATACTGACCGTAAGCTGCCCTTCAGGCTGATGCTGTTCATGGGGAAATGGTTCGATACTGATAAGTTTTCTAAGACGTTCGGCAATCTCGCGTGCGGTATCGGAATCTGTTTTGGGAAAGAGCACGGCAAACTCCTCTCCTCCGAAGCGGGAGGGTACATCGGTGGCACGGCATTGACTGCTGATGAGTTCTGCAAGAATTTCCAGCACATGATCACCGGCAATATGACCGTGAGCATCATTATAACGCTTGAAATGATCAATATCTATCATGGCAAGCGATACCTTGCTCTCAAGGCTTTTTGCCCGCTCAACCTCGGTAATAAGACGGTCCTTGAAATGACGGTAGTTGTAGAGATTTGTTTTTTCATCACGGATATGAAGTTCATCAAGCTTTTTGTTTTTTGCCTCGATGTCACCGCAAAAGCTCATGATCGACTCGGTAATCTGGGTGATATCACTTGATGGTTCGGTTTCCGTAAGCTCCTTTTTCATCTCTTCGGCTGTATCGTGTATACTCTCCGGAATATTACGATTGATCAGCTTCAGTTGTGAGGCAAGTTGAGCAAGAGGAATGAGGGTCTGACGATAGTTGTTATGCAGCAGCCAGCCGGCCGTGATACTGAGCGTGAGCAGTATGGCAAGAATAAAAAAAAGAAAAAAGTGATTGATGTCAACAAGTTTGTCGGCTGCACCCCTTGTCTCCAGATCGACTTTCTGAATGGTGTTGTCAAGCTCAAAGCGAAAGAGTTCAAGATTTTCGAGAGCAAGCAGTGCCGGGCTGTTCTGTCGGGCAGCATGAAGTACCGGAAGAGTGTTCAATCCGGCGTCCTTCATCTCAACAGCAAGTTTGTCGTACATGAAAAGCAGCACTCCTGCCGGCTCTTCGGGCTTTCCGGGAAGCTCTTCGATATTGGATAGATTGGCTGCTGGGTGGTGACGGTTGAGCTCAAATTCAATGAGTTTGCCCCTGAACGCGATGAGATCAAGATAACAAGCCTGTTTTTTTTCGACATTCTCATGCAGATTACTCTGCATGACAAGCAATCCTGCGGTTCCGGCAAGAACAAGCAGGATACTGATGATTCCGGTAACAACAATAGCCTTTAAGGTGGCAAATTTTTTGACTGCAGATACTTCCGTCATACGGGCACCTCTATAAATTGTCGTGAGCGGTTTGTGTGCGAGGCGGAAGGAGCGCAGAAACCGGAATGTACACGGAGTACTTGAGGATTTCGAGCACCGCCCAACGAAGCAATCGAATCGCGGAATAAAGTAATAGAGGTGCCCATACCGTTATTTAAGAATAATAGTCCGCTCAAGAAGTTTGAAGGGAACAAGAGCGCTCCGTTCAAATACGGTCTGGCCACTGCTGGAGAGCCAGGAGCCGAACCCCGTTGCAAGTACGTTACCGGGATAATATACATAGTAAACAGTCGTAACAAGAGGGTAGCTGCCGTCGAAGATATTTTGACGGGTTGGAAGGGAAGCTTTTCCGCCTGAACGGTCAGAAACAAGAGGAACCACCCTGACAAGGTTACGCTCCGCATCGGAAATCGTCCCGGCATTGAATGCTGACCGAAACAGCACACCAACGGCACTCCTGTCGGCACCAACCCTCCTGATCAGTTCACCGTCACTTCTGCAAGCCCAGGCACGCAGATCCTCTCTCTTTTTTCCGATTTTCCCCGCTAAAAGAGTCTCAAGACGATAATCATCCCCCCTGATGAGCGGAGTTGTTTCACTCCCCTTCCGCGAAAACATAACCGACAGCTCCTTCAGCGAAAGAGTGGCAACCCGATTATTGCTGTTGACGATGCAGACAAGTGCGTCCCGCCCGACAGGTTCACGACGAAGCGGACGGTTCAGTGAGGCAACAAGCGAATCCTCTTGCGGCTGAAGCTCACCGCTGATCAGGGCTGCCCCGGCTTTTTGATTCAGGAGAGGCATCAGGGTCTTTCCGGAAGCGGCCGGAACGATGGTGATCCTGGAGTCCGGATAGTGCCGGCTGAACACCTCTCCCTGAATATCTGCAACACCCTGAAGCTGGCGGTCAACGGAAACAATCAATACACCACTCCGGGCAGTTTCAGCCGCAGGCCGCTCCCGGCAGCCGCTCAGCATGAGCAGTAATAACAGCAGCGAAAGTGGCGGGAGAAGCTGTTTATATGCTTTTGTGCCTCTTATTTTATTCATTGCTATTCATTTTCAAATGTCCGGATGAGTGCAGAGCGCATAAAATCACATTTAAAATAAATAAAATAAAGATGTTGGCATAAAGTTCAGCAAGGCTGTTTCAGCCATGGAAAAAAATATTTTCACGCTTGATAATCGGGTAAAAAAGGTTAATATTTCCGCATTAATGGATATTTATTCATCGCCGGTAATTTTCACTGATCCCCTGTTAACCGAATACTCCTTACATGATGCCACAGTCGTCGGATAGCTCAAAAAAACATACCGTGTCGGTAATCGGAGCATCCGGCTATTCCGGTGCTGAACTGACCCGGCTGCTGCTTCATCATCCAAATGTCGAGCTGCATGAGCTCTATGCTTTTTCGCAGGCAGGAAAACAGGTTACCGATCTCTACCCTTCACTCTCCTGCAACAAAAGCTACCTGCCCTACAGCGGTCAAATGGAGAGCGACATCTACTTTCTTGCACTCCCCCACGGCGAAGCGCTTGCCCACGCTCCGGCACTCCTGAGAGCCGGAAAAACCGTCATTGACCTCTCCGGTGATTTCAGGCTGAAAAACACACTGGAACATGAACAGTTTTACAAGCAGAAAAAATCCCCGGATGCCGTCATGACCTATGGTCTGCCTGAACTCTTCAAAGATCAGATCGTGAAGGGGAATTCGATCAGCAATCCCGGATGTTTTGCCACAAGCATCATTCTGGGTCTTGCGCCACTCTTTCTCGGGGGTAGCAATCCGATACCGCTCAGCGCGGTCAACTGCACCTCCGTTTCGGGAATTTCCGGTGCAGGAAGAAGCAGCAAAACAGAGCTCTCATACTCGGAAATGAGTGAAAACGTAAGGGCATACAAGGTCGGAGTCCATCAGCACACCCCGGAAATCATGCAGGCACTCGGCAGTTCCGCCACCACACCCTCTTTTGACTTTACCTTTACGCCAATGATCGGCTCTCTGGTCAGAGGGATATACAGTATCCTGAATATCCGGCTTGAACGTCCCGAGAAAATTGAAACACTGAACGGTATCTACCAGAGCTTTTACCGGAACGCCCCATTTGTGCGGGTGAGGGAGAGCATGACGGAGGTGCGCCATGTCGCTTATACCAATTATTGCGATATCCATATTGCGCAGGCAACCCGGTCCGGTTCCGTGGTCATAGTTACGGCCATTGACAATCTCCTGAAAGGAGCTGCCGGGCAGGCTGTACAAAACATGAATATCATGCTCGGTCTTGATGAGACGACCGGCCTCTTATTATAACTCTTTAACTCTTTCAGACAGCTGTGCAGAAACGTCAAAAAGCACTTCAGATAGTTCATAAACTCTCAGAATCAACATCCTGGCCGGAATCGGTTACCCCGATGCCGGGAGAGATGGAGGGGGGGAGCGGATTCTGGCCGGAAGGCTTCTCTTCAGGTGCGGTTTGTGCCGGAATAAAATACGACCGCAACGACATGATACTGCTCACGGCAGATGCACCTGCAAATGCTGCGGCGGTCTTCACGACGAATCTCTGCTGCGCTGCACCGGTAACGCTCTGCAGAACGCACCTGAAGCAGGCATCATCATCCATTCGCGCCATTGTCTGCAACAGCGGCAATGCCAACGCAGCTACAGGCGAACAGGGGATGCAGGATGCCCGGGCTATGGCCGGAGCGGTTGCGGCTGAACTTGCCATCAAACCTGAAGAGGTACTTGTAGCCTCCACAGGAGTTATCGGCCAGCTCCTTCCGATGGAGAGGGTTCTTTGCGGCATTACCGATCTATCCTCAAAACTCGATCGAAACTCCGGCATTGCGGCTGCAGAGGCGATCATGACCACCGATACCTTTCCGAAATTTTTCTCTCTTGACGTGAAGGTTTCAGGCGGCACGCTCCGGCTCAGCGGCATAGCCAAGGGCTCCGGCATGATCGCCCCGAACATGGCTACCATGCTTGCCTTTCTCTGTACTGATGCCTCCATTTCGCCCTCACTCCTGCAGCATGCGCTCGAAGGAGCAAACCGTAAAAGTTTCAACGCCATTACCGTTGACGGCGACACCAGCACCAACGACATGGCGGCAATTCTTGCAAGCGGCACCGGCCCTGCAATCAGGGCGGAAAGCCGCGATTACGAGCTCTTCTCGGAGGCTCTTGAAGCACTGATGACCTTTCTTGCCAAGCTCATTGTCATTGACGGCGAGGGGGCAACAAAGTTTGTGGAAATAACGGTTACAGGAGCTCTGGATAACCACGACGCCGAACTTGCCGCAAGAACCATTGCCGAGTCGAGTCTGGTTAAAACCGCCATTCACGGCGAAGATGCCAACTGGGGAAGAATCATTGCCGCTGCAGGGCGCTCGGGGGCATGCTTCAACCAGGATGATCTTGAGCTCTGTTTTGACGACCTGACGGTGCTGAAACCGGGATTCATCGCTGATTTTTCAGAGGAGGAGGCGGCTGAAATCATGGCAAAGGACTCCTTCACCATAACCCTTCGGCTCGGAAACGGACCGGGGCATGCGACCATGTGGAGCTGTGATTTGAGCAAGGAGTATGTCGAGATAAACGGCAGCTACAGAAGCTGACAATACGTTAACCTTTAACAGCAATTTCCCTGAATGGAGAACCTACAGAACAGCGAGCCGAAATCGCCAAGAAAAGCCCCTAAAGCCGCTATAGGCCAGGTACTTATTGAAGCTCTGCCCTATATCCGGCAGTTTGAAGGCAAGACTTTTGTGATCAAATACGGCGGATCTGCCATGAAGGATGCCTCTCTGAAGAACAGTGTGGCCCAGAATGTCACCCTGCTCCGCAAGGTCGGCATCAATATTGTACTGGTTCATGGGGGAGGTGACGCAATCACAAAAACCGCCGAAAAACTCGGACACAACTCCCGTTTTCTGCATGGACGGAGGGTAACCGACAGGGAGATGATCTCGGTTATTCAGATGACGCTTGCCGGAAAGGTCAATCAGGATATTGTTCAGCTCCTCAGCCAGCACGGCGGCAAGGCTGTCGGAGTCAGCGGTCTGGATGCCGACACCATCAAGGCGGTCCCCCATCAGAATGCCGACACCCTCGGGCTTGTCGGTGAGGTAGTGCATATCAATACCGACTATATCGATCTGCTCTGCCATGCCGGACTCATCCCGGTCATTGCGCCGATCGGCTTTGATGATACGGGCAACATCTACAATATCAATGCTGATGATGCCGCCAGCAGTATAGCCATTGCACTCAAGGCTGAAAAGCTGATCTACGTCAGCGATGTGGAAGGAATTCATGTAGGAGAGAGAATTCTGAAAACCATTTGCAAAACAGAAGCGGCCGATTTTATTGAACAGGGCATCATATCCGGCGGCATGATTCCGAAAGTGCTCTCGGCTTTCAAGACACTTGACTCAGGAGTTGGAAAAATCCATCTCATTGACGGGAAATCAACCCATTCGCTCCTGCTTGAAATATTCACCCATGAAGGGGTCGGCACCCAGTTTATTGCCGATCAGGAGAGTGATCAATCCTTAAACAGCCAATCGTAATGACCGTTATAAAAAACAATAAAGTGCCAGCTAAACGAGATTTCCTCGGATTTGCACCGCTTGATGCATCCAGGATTATCGAGCTGTTCGACTACTCGCTCTTCATCAAGAAAAAGAGAGCTGAAAAGCCATCCGTTTCAGGTTTCCTGCCGCTGCGCGACAAGACGGTTGCCATGATCTTCAACAAGCCCTCCCTGAGAACCAGGGTCTCCTTTGAGCTTGGCATTCATGAACTTGGCGGGTATGCCATAAATCTCGACGGCCGTTCAATCGGCGTTGGATCGCGGGAGTCCGTTGAGGATATTGCACTCCTGCTCTCACGCTACAACGACGCCATCGTTGCGCGCCTGCATGAGCACAGCATCATTGAGGAGATGGCCGAGCACGCATCGATTCCGGTTATCAACGCCCTGACCGACCTCTCCCACCCCTGCCAGATTCTGGCCGATGCCTTTACGCTCTATGAAAAGGGTCTCTGGAATGACGGCATAAAGGTTGTCTTTGTCGGAGACGGCAACAATGTCGCCAACTCATGGATTGAGCTGGCCGGTCTCCTCCCCTTTCATTTTGTGCTCACCTGCCCTGAAGGGTACCTTCCCGATCAGGGAATTCTTGAAACGGCAAGAGCAAAGGGCATCAGCAAAATCGAAATCATTCATGACCCGAAAGAGGCGGCAGCCAACGCCGATGTACTCTATACCGATGTCTGGACAAGCATGGGCCAGGAGGAGGAGGCTAAAGAGCGCCTGAAGATATTCAGCCCCTATCAGATCAACAGCACACTGCTCAGCAGAGCAAAACCAACCGCGGTCGTCATGCACTGCATGCCGGCTCACCGTGGACAGGAGATCAGTGCGGAGGTGATGGACGGGCCACACTCCATTATTATTGATGAAGCTGAAAACCGGCTTCATGTGCAGAAAGCACTTCTCGTAAAACTTCTCAACCATGAAGAGTACAGAAAATTTCATTTGACCCACCGGCTGCTCAATGCCGCAAAAAAAATCAAGGCATGAAGGAGCTGAAGGAATGAACAAACATGCCAGACAGATGAAAATCATGGAGATTCTGCAGCAGCATCAGGTAGGAAATCAGCATGATCTGCTCGAACTGCTCCGTAACAGCGGAATGGCTGTTGCCCAGGCAACCCTGTCACGTGACTGCGCCGAACTGGGCCTTGTACGTTCACGCACAAACAGCGGTTACCGGATGGCACTGCCGGATGATAATGCCGGACGCATTATCAAGGGGCTGGTCGGGGTTGAGGTGCTTGCAGTAAAAGCCAATGAAACTGCCGTCATCATCAGAACCCTGCCGGGCAGGGCGCACGGGGTCGGCTCGTATCTCGATCAGCTTAAAAACCCGCTCATCATCGGCACCATTGCCGGAGATGATACGGTTCTCGTTATTCCTGCTTCCGTACAGAATATTTCGGAAGTGATCGCCTATATTCAAAACAACCTTTTCAAAAACTGATAACACAACAACTGATATGAGCAAGGAAAAAATTGCAATAGCCTACTCAGGCGGACTCGATACCTCCGTCATGATCAAATGGCTGAAAGACAAATACGATGCCGAAATCGTGGCCGTAACCGGCAACCTCGGCCAGACCAAAGAGATCGAGGGCCTAGAGATCAAGGCATTGTCGACAGGTGCCTCAAAATTCCAGTTTGTGGACCTGCGTAAGGAGTTTGTCGAAGAGTACATCTGGCGCGCGCTCAAGGCCGGTGCACTCTATGAGGATGTCTACCCGCTTGCCACGGCTCTTGGACGCCCGCTGCTTGCCAAAGCCCTCGTGGATGCCGCACTTGCAGAAGATTGCACCATGCTTGCACACGGCTGCACCGGCAAAGGCAACGACCAGGTCCGCTTTGAAGTAACCTTCGCTTCACTTGCGCCGCACCTCAAGGTGCTTGCTCCGCTTCGTGAATGGGAGTTCACCTCACGGGAGGCTGAGATCGCCTATGCCCTTGAGCACAACATTCCGGTATCGGCCACCAAGAAAAGCCCCTACTCGATTGATGAAAACATCTGGGGAATCAGTATTGAGTGCGGTGTGCTTGAGAACCCGATGATTGCTCCTCCCGAGGATGCCTATCAGATCACCACCTCACCGGAAAAAGCTCCCGATACTCCAACAGTTGTTGAGATTGAGTTTGAAAAAGGTATCCCTGTTTCGCTTGACGGGAAAAAACTGAGCGGCCTTGACCTCATCATCCGCCTGAACGAGATTGGTGCAAAGAACGGTGTCGGAAGGCTCGACATGATCGAAAACCGTGTTGTCGGCATCAAATCAAGAGAGATCTACGAAGCACCGGCAGCCACAATCCTGCACTTCGCCCATCGCGAACTGGAGAGACTGACACTCGAAAAATCGGTTTTCCAGTACAAGAAGAACATCAGCCAGGACTATGCGAACCTGATCTACAACGGAACCTGGTTCTCCCCGATGAGAAAGGCGCTTGATGCTTTCGTCAACGAAACCCAGCACCCGGTAACCGGTCTTGTCCGCCTGAAACTCTACAAGGGCGGCGTCACCCTTCTCGGAAGGAACTCGCCATACTCGCTCTACAATGAAGAGCTGGCCACCTACACCGAAGCCGACACCTTCAACCACAAGGCTGCGGCAGGCTTTATCCACCTTTACGGACTCGGTCTGAAAACCTTCAGCGAAGTAAATCCCGGCTACTGATACCCCGGCCATCAGCAAAAACGCGCAGGCACACCAATGCGCCTGCGCGTTAACTGATTGCTCCCCAACCGGAGATTTCTTCACTCCCCGTCAACAGATTAAGCAATACCGATCCAAACAGCAAAAACGCTGTTAATCTCCAGCATCGTTGCATCATCAAGCCGAAATAACGGTGCCTTACACAATTCACTTTTCGTCACGCCCTCCACCCTTCCTTGTCAGCCGCTTCATCAAAGAATTTCAGGATCTCCTTTTCATGAGGATCATTTTTCACCACTTCGGATTGTCGTCTGCACTCCTCTGCAAACCCCGGGCGAAGGGGATCAGGAACCCAGATCTGCAAGGGGCGCATACCCTCCTTGCGTAACCTCGCTCTGTGCTTGTTCACTCGTTCAATACCCTCCCCCATCGTTCGCCCCTTCATTTATTACTCTTTGAGATAGTCAACCTTGTCACATGTAACTTAGGGAGAACAAGTGTTACATGCGACAATAGAGATCGAAAGAAATGCGCGGAAGGATTGTGCAGACGACTCAGGCTTTCTTTACAAATTCCGACTTCAACTCCATAGCACCAAAGCCATCGATCTTGCAGTCTATGTTATGATCACCTTCAATCAGGCGGATGTTCTTTACCTTCGTGCCACCTTTTATCGGTGATGAAGAGCCCTTGACCTTGAGATCCTTGATCACCGTAACAGTGTCGCCATCCTGCAAAACGGTACCATTCGCATCCTTCCAGACATGCACCTTCTCATCAGCAGCACCGGACAAAGCAGTCCATTCGTGGGCACACTCAGGGCAGGTCAAAAGGCTCCCGACCTCATAGGTGTATTCTGAATTACATTTCGGACAGTTTGGCAAGTCGCTCATGATGCTCCTGTTTCAAGATTTAACAGCAAAAACTTTTGCGACATAATAATAATTTTCAACAAAAGGGTTCCCGAAAACATCACGCCATACCAATCATTTTTCATAAACCAGACACTCCGCTCTCCCTTCTCTTCCGTCCGGAAAAGTGTAAGGCACTTTAAGCGTTAAACAGGAAAAACGAGAGCTATGCGTTTTGCCTCTTTTTTCTCGATGCTCCGATAGCGTCAGCCATGAGCATGGCCTGAAGGACTTTTTCGGGGGTGATGCTGCCTGCTTCGTGATGAATGAATTCAGCGGGTGCACAGGCTTTTTCGGCGGCAGGCATCAATCGTTCACGGTCGAAATCACCAAGACCAATATCGGCAAGGGTGGTTGGAAGGCCTACCTCCTCACAAAAAGCGTAGACTGCGACCGACACCTCCGGCGGGGCATCAGTGAGCTGAAGGCCTGCAAGCAGACCGAAAGCCACCTTCTCCCCGTGGTAAAAGGCGTGCGTTTCAGTCAGTGCCGTAAGACCGTTGTGAATGGAGTGGGCACTTGCAAGACCGCCGCTCTCAAAACCGACTCCGCTGAGCAGAATATTGGCCTCCACAATATGCTCCAGAGCTGGCGTTATGATGTGCTGCCGGGCAGCTACTCTTGCGCTCGGGCCATATTGCATAAGCGTATCGTAACAGAGCCTTGCGAGGCTGAGACCGGTCAGGGTGCTGAGGCCACCGCACTCGTTTGGCGATTGTGTCCTGCTGCATGAGTTTGCCTCGAACCAGGTCGCCAGTGCATCTCCCATACCGGCGACAAGAAAACGAACGGGTGCTTTTGCAATAATTTCGGTATCCACCAGCACGGCTGCCGGATTGGATTGCTGATAGCAGGCCGATTCATACACCCCCTCTTTAGTGTAAATAACGGCGCAACCGCTGCACGGCGCATCAGTCGAGGCAATGGTAGGCACAATAATAACCGGAATACCGGCCCGGTCAGCAGCAATTTTCGCCGTGTCAATTGTTTTGCCGCCGCCCATACCGACAAGCACATCCGCCCTGTTCTCCGCGATAAGTACAGCCACCCTCGACAACTCCTTTTCACTGCACTCCCCGCCGAATCGTTCTGCATGCAGTGAGCTGCCCTTCAGATCGAGCCCGCTCTCAGGAAGAACGGCAGTATACACAGAAGGAGAAGCAAGAATCATCCCCCTGTTGCCAAAGAGCCTGACAAGAGACGGCAACTCTCCAAGTGCCCCTGCGCCCTGGATATACTTGCCCGGAAACAAAGCCTTCTGCAGCATAGGAGATCTCCTTCAGATAATCGCGTTGTGAAAGTATATCAGAAAATATAACCAGATAATGGCGTTTGACTCCCCTGTAATAATCAATGAACTTCCCGCAACCTTTTTTTGAAGGTTGTGTAAACCCTTATTTCAAAAAAGCAATGCCATAAATATACCAACCCGATTCAGCAACTGAATGCCGGCCACCCTATATAATTGCACTGTTTCAAATAACATGATGATCTTTAAGCAAATACAGGACTCATTGCAACGACATCAGGATTTTATATTTTATTCGGAAGAACGCAGATAACCGTAAACCCATGCAAAACAGAATGAACGTCATAGCGATCAACGGCAGTCCGAAACAGGATGGCAACACCTTTCATGCGCTCGCCGGTGTCGGCAGCGTTTTACAGGAAAACGGCATCGGGTTTGAAATTATCCATGTTGGCAACAAGCCGGTCAGAGGGTGCATGGCCTGCGGGGCCTGTGCCAGAAATCGGGATGAGAAGTGCAGTATCACCTCGGATCCGTTGAATGAATGGATCCAGCAGATCAAAAACGCTGACGGAATTATTCTTGGTTCACCGGTCTATTTTGCCGGTGTCGCCGGAACCATGAAATGTTTTCTCGACAGGGCATTCTATGTTGCAGCATGCAATGGCGGTCTCTTCCGTCAGAAAGTAGCTGCATCGGTAGTAGCGGTTCGGCGTACCGGCGGCTCGTCCACATTTGACTGCCTCAACCACTATCTCACCTTTGCGGAGATGATTCAGGCAACGTCAAACTATTGGAACATCACTCACGGAAGGACGCCCGGAGAGGTGTTGCAGGATGGTGAAGGGGTCCAGATTATGGAGGTGCTCGGTCGCAATATGGCGTGGCTGCTCAGGATGCGGGAAGCAACAAAAAGCACACTGCCGGGGCCGGAACCGGTCAGCAAAATTATGACCAGCTTCATCAGGTAGAAGAGGGCGAGCGTCATTTATCCACTATCCAATCATGAACAAATCAAACACTTCAGGGAAGGAACACTCCGGCTGTTCGGATTGCGGACTCCTGAACTGCTATCGGCAGGATCGTAGTTTTCCGGATTTCTGCCCCACCGAAGCTGTCGGGAGCAAAGAGCTTGACTCGATAACTGAGCAGTACCAGGGAGAGACGCTTGATGCCAGAATAGCACGCGCCTCTGCCGAGGTTGAAGGCACTTACTACGGCAAGCTGACCCGTGTTGAAGAGATTATTGCCTTCGCCAACCGGATCGGGGCAAAAAAGATCGGCCTTGCAACATGCATTGGCTTATCGGAGGAGTCACGGATTTTTGCCAGGGTACTTACAATCAATGATCTCGAACCGTACTCGGTCATCTGCAAGGTCGGCTCTGTCGATAAAAGCGAGATTGGAATTGATGATAGTCTTAAAATTCAGAAGGGATCGCATGAGTCTCTCTGCAATCCGATCCTGCAGGCGAAGCTGCTGAATAAAGAGCACACAGAGCTGAATGTGATCATCGGCCTCTGTGTCGGCCACGATTCGCTCTTTATGAAGCATTCCGACGCTCCCGTCACAACACTGATCACCAAGGATCGACTGCTCGGACACAACCCGGCAGCAGCACTCTACACCAGCGGATTTTACTATAAACGCCTTTTTACCGAAGGGCGCAAATTATAAGCTTCACTCTGGCGTTGCCATGCGATCTCATGATCAGGCAATAGCGGCTGCCACCCCTTTCTGGAGCATTGTAACGCTTCCGGGCAATTTCTCCACTCTTTTCTCTCATTGAAGAGATGAACAAAGCAACTTTTGCCAAAAGCGAAGGCTGCTTTGTTCATCTCTTCAAAATCAATCCATAACGGTCGTCAGGAGTGTCCGCCAGCAACAATACGAAGCATCTTCACATTCAGAATAACAAAGCGAACCAGCTGCCATAGCAGGTTTTTCCTCCAGTAGAGGGTGCTTGCTGACGGTACCGGAGGATAGGCTTCGTCGTAATAGGCTTTGACTTTATTGGTGCCCATGGCTTTTGAGGTTTTAAGATTATTATAAAAGTAAACCGTTATTCAGGAATCAGCCACCAGAAGGGATAGCCCTTTGCCTTATGGAAGAAGAGGTAGTGCAGGATTACTTTTATCCAATGGCCTGCCAGACCAGCCTCTCCTACCGAGTAGTTCATGTCGCGTCCCCATTCAGGGTACTTTTCCCAGTCAGGCACAACCGGAAAGAGTGTCATTGAAGCGCCAAGTCCATCAAACGAACCAAATCCTGCTGATACAATACAGGCTGCACCCATTTTGCTCATTGAGGCCTTATGGCGATGCTCTGTTGCGCCCTGAATCTTTTCGGCAATATTCAGCGCAACAATCTTACCCATAACACCCGATGGCATCCCTGTGCGAGGCGGCGTCGGAAAAATCTGCCGTCCATTCGGGCTCGCCATAGGCTTGGAAATCGGATGCGGAGGGGCAAAGGCAATACCCGGAGCATAGATATTTTTAAACAGAGGGCTTTGATAAATTGATGGCCAATCATCAGCTTTCCAGTCTTCAAAGGGTTTCGCCGTATAATTGGCATCAACCTTCATAAACTTGTTCGGCGCAAACATCTGATCGGTAATGTCCGCTCCAGTCTTATCAAAAGCGGTCAGCCCGACACCTGAAAATGAGGGGATAAGCATCGCAAAATCAAACTCCTGTATCCGCTCTTCACCTGCAAGCGTTTCATAATAGGCCTTGCCGGGCTCAACCTTGTAGACTCCGGCCCGCCGGATCCAGTTAATACCGTACTCGGCCATAATGGATTCCGTAAAAACCTTGGTCGGAGTTGAGTAACCTCCTCTGTTAATAAATGCGCCTCCCATGCCAAAATCACCCAGTTCATACTCATTGGACATCCAGGTGATTTGAGCCATGTCACTGAGGCCGCGCTTTTTAATTTCATAGGCCACATTCAGGATATATTCAAAGGCCGCGCCCTGGCATGTTGCCATAGCATGGCCGGTGCCGATCAGAATACGCTGCTTGTGACCCGCCTGCATCTTTTTGAATATTTCCTGAAGGTTCTCCCATGCGTGAGCGGCATGGCTGTAGGTACAAACCGAAAAACTGTTTTTATCAGGTCCAAGTCCCTCGGTCGCTTCAAAATTCAGCTTTGGACCGGTTGCATTGACCAGATAATCATAATCAACTTTTTCGATCTCTCCGTTCCGGATACCATCGGTATACTCAATGGTGACATACCCTTTCTCTGTTTCCCCATCGCCTTCCGGATGAATTTCCAGCGCTTTGGCCTGTTTAAGAATAATGCCCCAGCGGTTATAAACCTTTTTCAATTCGAAGCGGACATCGTCAATCGTCATCTGTCCCACACCGACCCAGATATTTGACGGAATCCACTGATAGTAACTGTTTGGGGTAACAACCACGACTTCATGCTGTTTGCCGAGTTTCTTTTTAAGAAACGAGGCTGCGGTATGGCCAGCCACACCGGCACCTAAAACCACAACTTTTGCCATAGATCCGTAATTTTTTCAATGGTTCTGAATGAAGCTGCCCAACCCTGCAAGATTGAGCATGTTAATTACTCAACTGCCGGGAGGTCACTTGAACGCATGACCGGGTACAACACCAACCGCCTTAAGAATTTTGGCAAGGGGGCAGAAGCCTGTAAATGCTGCCTGAAAAAGGTTTGCTCCCACAAAGCCTGTGAACCAGAGCCAGTTCTGGTTGTGATAGATCGAGAGCAAAACACTTGAAAGAATAAAAACCCCCGCAATTGCGAAGACAAGCCTGTCGATATTCATGGAAAGAGGTAGTTAAAGGTTAGGTGAAACGAAAAATCAATTCCCTGTGTATGCTTACTACCCTGACCTGTCAGCACCGTGCCGCGCTTGTTATCAGAGCCAGAGTTTGGAGAGTTTATAGTAGTGGCCCCAGCTTTTTTTCAGCCAGTGTCCAACAACCGGCAAAGGAATAAAAAGCTCTCTTTTGCTGTTTTTGAAGACAAATCCGGCGCCGTCCCCCGTATCCATCACGCAGAGAATATTCAAATGATCCTGATACCCTCTCATCTTTTCCTTCCTGCCGAAATGCTCTACTGAAGCATTAACGGCGGCATTGTGTGCCATTAATTCGGCCAGATGCCCCTGCTTTGCTTTCCACTCCGGGCCTTCAAGAGCTGCTGCATCACCGACTGCATACCATCCCCTGACCCCCTCTATCCGGCAGTAATCGTCGATGCGAATGAACCCTGCACTGTTTTGGGGCAGGTTCGATCTCCTGACGGTCTCATGCCCGTCACTGGCTGGAATAAACATGCAGAGGTCGCTTTTCAGCCTGCTCCGATCCTCAAACACAATACCATCCGGTTCAAAACGGCTGATTTTTTTCCCGTAACGGGTGGTAAAATTGTCAGCTTCAAACATGGCCGCCATTGCCGAAAACGCCCTCTTGCCCATTCGTGCACCCGGCTCGGCCATGGGAGCAAAGAAGGTCATCTCAAACCGCTCTCTGATACCGAGTTTTGTAAGGTGATGGTGCAAGTTGAAAAAGAGCTCAAATCCCGGACCGCCACGAACTGCGCTTGGATCGTTTGGATTGCCGCCAAATCCGAATGCAATGCTGCCGCTTCCCCGTTCGATCAGCGCTTCAATCTTTGCTTTGAGCACCAGTGAATCTTCCGGTTTGCCGCAAATAGAAGTGGTATGCTCAATGCCATCGTGTTTCATTTTGGATGCGCCAAGAGCGATCACAACAAAAGCCGCCGAATCACGAACACCTGTTTTCTCAAGAGTGACGGTTTTCCGTTCGCTATCGAGAGCGATGACCTTGTCGATGGTGAGTGAAAACCCGTGTTTTCTGGCCAGTTTTGATAACGGAATCCCGATATCCCTGAACTGTGCTCCTCCTGTTGGTATCCAGATCGCCAATGGATAGATAAAAAGATAGTCCCGCTCGGAAACCAGCTCAACCGCAACACCTTGTTTACGAAGTGCGATGGCAGCAGCAACTCCGCCAATGCCTCCACCCAGAATCAGCACCTTATGCATTGATACGCTCTTTTATGGGATGAGTCTTATCGTGTAACCGCTGTCACGACAAATTCAGGCGGCTCCATGATGTGCCTTTTTACCGCACAGAGATTGGCTGCACTGATAACGGCATCCCTGTATTTCTCAGGGAAATCTTCAGGCAGTTCAATGGCGATTTCGATTTTCCCTATACCGCGTCCCGACTCTTTGACAACATGAGTCTGAACAATCCGGATCTTATCAGTGGCTATACCCCTGCTCTGGCAGAAGGATAAAACGAATATCCCGGCACAGGTGCCGATTGAGGCAAGAAAAAGGGAAAAAGGCTCGGGTGCGGAACCCTCTCCGCCGGCATATTCAGCCTGATCAGTGTGAATGGTAAACCCGTTAAACTCGGCATCAACCTTTTTGCCACCGCCGAATGTTACAATCATTTCGTTTTTCATGATAGAGTAGAATGTGGTTGCAATAAAAACGCTCTGATTTAGTGAGGAACTAATGGAGAGCAAACAGGTAATGGCTAACGACAACTATCCTCTGATAGTCAACCACATGTGGAAGTCGTCAGTGTAAACCGTCGACTTCCATTCGTTCATGTGGCACCCCGAAAACAGTGATTACAATCCGGATTGCCTGGTATAAATCCGGTGGACAACGGCGCTCCTGCAACCGTCCGGAGAGCCGCTTATACTGTCTTTTCAACATGCATAAGAAACGCCCTTGCGGGAAAATCCGGCTCAACAGCTATTGGATTCTTTTCGAGCTCAAGCATGATTGCATCAGCCTTGTCGTCATCAAGAATCGCAAAACAGAGTGATGAGTAGGCCCCTGGCACTGCATCGGTCGGCCACCATGACTGCGGATCTCTACCATGGCTTTCGCAGTTGCACCCCATAATATCAAAGCTGCTGAACATCATCACCTGATGTTCCTTGAAGAGAGCCCGCACTTTCGGGAGGCTCTCTTCATGTCCCATAACGGCAAGAAATTTCATTTACTTTTATTCTTTACAGTTACTGTAGACTTCTTTTCCGCCATATAGTAGACAAGCGGCACCACAACAAGCGTCAGGATGGTTGAAAGCACACCACCCCAGATCAGCGAGATGGCCAGACCCTGGAAAATCGGATCAAAAAGCATGACAACCGAACCGATAACCACGGCTCCGGAGGTCAGAATGATCGGGCGGGTTCTTACCGCAGCCGACTCAATAACCGCCTGCTTGAGATCAGCTCCCTCCGCTCTGCGGATCTGTATGAAATCAATGAGCAGTACCGAGTTTCTCACCATGATGCCGGCAAGCGCAATCATGCCGATCATGCTCGTAGCGGTAAAGAATGCGCCATGCAGCCAGTGGCCCGGAATAATGCCTACAAGGCTCAGCGGTATGGCAATCATCATGATCAGCGGCGTCTTGAAGGACTGGAACCAGCCGATAATCAGCAGATAGATGATGACAAGCACAACAGCAAACGCCGTACCGAGATCCCTGAAGACCTCAAAGGTAATCTGCCACTCTCCGTCCCACTTCATCGACAGTTTATCATCCGACACACCCGATCCCGTGTAGAGCGGACTGATGGAGTAGCCGCCGGGAAGCTTGAGCTTCTCTATCTTTTTATCCATATCAAGCATCGCATAGACCGGGCTCTCGGTCGCACCGGCAACATCTGCGGTCACATAGACAACCCTGCGCAGATCCTTGCGATAGATACTCTTGTCCTGAATTTTCTCTTGAACTGTTACCAGCTCTGAAAGCGGAATCATCTGACCGGCACGAAGACGGGTTGTCAGGGTTCCCATACCCTGTGACTGCACAAATATCCCCGAGAGATCCTGCAGGGAGGTTCTTCCGGACTGCGGAAGCCTTACCTGAATGGCAACCGGATCAAGCTGCTTGTCGGTATGCAGCACCCCGACATCCATACCGGCCAGCGACATACGCAGCGTCTGGGCGATCTGTTCGGCACTGACACCGCGGAACGCTGCACGCTCCTTGTTTACCACCAGGTTATAGACCTTCTGGTCCTCTTCAACCAGGAAGTCCACATCCACAACACCGGGAGTCTCTTCAAAGACCTTCTTCACCTGTTTTGCCAGTGCTATCTGCTGCTCCTGTGACGGGCCGTAAATTTCAGCAACAAGGGTCGAGAGCACAGGAGGTCCTGGAGGAATCTCGACAATCTTGGCGTTGCCGTTATAGCGAAGGGCAATCTTCTGGACATCAGCCCTGACCCGTTTGGCTATATCATGGCTCTGGGCCTTGCGATCTCCCTTATGGACAAGGTTAACCTGGATGTCAGCCATGTTTGCCTTCTGACGAAGGTAGTAGTGACGGACAAGACCGTTGAAATTGATCGGCGCATTGGTTCCTACATAGTACTGGTAGCTCTCTACCTCCGGAACTGTTTTCAGGTAGGATGCTACCTCCTTGGCAACTCTTGCAGTCTGCTCAAGCGATGTACCGTCAGGCATATCGATAACCACCTGAAACTCGTTCTTGTTGTCAAACGGAAGCATCTTCATCTGAACAGCCTTCAGCGGCACCAGCGCAATGGCTCCGACCAGCATCAGACCCACCACACCGAAAGCAAGCCATCTCTTGAAACTGCTCTCGATAAAGGGTGAGAGAATGTTGTTGAAGAGCTTGTAGTAACCGGTTTTGGTAATATCGTACTCTTCATGATGACCCTCTTCTGTTTTCAGAAGACGATAGGAGAGCCACGGGGTAGCGATAAGGGCTACGAGCAGCGAAAAGATCATGGCCAGCGAGGCTCCAATCGGCATAGGGCTCATATAGGGGCCCATGAGGCCTGAAACAAAGACCATCGGAAGCACGGCGGCAATAACCGTAAAGGTTGCCAGAATGGTCGGATTTCCGACCTCATTGATGGCGGTAATGGCGGCCTGCAGCTTCGGCTGCCGCTTCATGGCAAAGTGGCGGTGAATGTTCTCGGCAATGATGATCGAGTCATCAACAACGATACCGGTAACAAAAATCAGCGCAAAGAGGGTTACCCTGTTGAGCGAATAATCAAGCAGGTAGTAGATGAGAAGCGTAAGGGCAAAGGTGATCGGCACCGATGCGAGCACCACAAGTGCGCCCCGCCATCCAAGGAAAAAGCCGACGACAATCGTAACCGCGACAACCGCCATGAGTAGGTGCTCAAGAAGGGTGAATACCTTTTCGGAAGCCGTTGCGCCGTAGTTGCGTGTTTCAGTCACGGTTATACCTGAAGGAATAACCGTCTTTCTGAGCCCGTCGACCCTCGACATAACCTTGTCGGCAAGTACCGAGGCATCTCCGCCTTTACGCTTGGCTACGGTAAGCGTCACAGCAGGATACTCTCCGGAAACCGAACCTTTCGGGGCTGCCGCTGCCCAACCGAAAAAGTTATAGTTATTGACCTCTTCAGGGCCGTCAACAATGGTGGCGACATCACGCAGATAGACCGGAGCGGATCCGTAGATGCCCACAACAATATTGGAGACCTCTTCAGCGCTTTCAAGAAATTTTCCCGAGCGGACAACAAGCTCCTCGTTCATCTGCTTGAAATCACCGGAGGTCATCTGGCTGTTGCCCTGCTGAATCTGGCGGGCAATCTGCATCGGACTGACATTGAACTGCTGGAGTTTTGCTTTGTTGAGCTCAATCTTCACCTGGCGCTTCAATCCGCCCTTTATCTCCACATCACCGATGTTGCTTATTTTTTTCAGTTCATCAGCCACGGTTACTGCACTCTGACGAAGCTCATAGGGACTCTTCGTCTTGCTCCAGAAGGTGAGATTAAGCACCGGAACATCGTCGATAGAGACCTTTTTCATGAGCGGGAACTGGACACCGGGAGGCATCTTGTCCATATTTTTCATCAGGGTAGACCAGAGCTTTACCATACTGCGCTCGGCGTCTTCGCCAACCTTGTAGCGAACCGTCACCAGAGCAAAGTCGGGCATTGAGGTGGAGTAGACATAATCGACTCCGGGAATTTCCGTCAAAGTCCTCTCTATCGGCTTGGCCACGCGGGCTTCAACCTCTGCAGGTGCTGCACCGGGATAGGGTATATAGAGATCAACCATCGGCACCACAATCTGAGGCTCCTCTTCACGCGGCGTCATAAACGTCGCCATGATGCCCACCAGAAGCGATGCCACCATCAAGAGCGGCGTTATCTTTGAATTGATAAACTGTTTTGCAAGTTTACCGGCAATACCTTCATTCATTTGCTCTCTGCCTCCTCAGTCTTTTTCGGACTCTTTATTACAGTTACTCCTTCACCAAGCTCCGGGTTATACTCTCCCACCACAAGCTCTCCCTTATCTACTCCCCCGAGGACAACAACATCGCCTTTTACGATGCGTCCAATCCTGATCCAGCGGCGGGTGATCCGCTGATCGTTGCCAACAACAAGAACACCTGCAAGCTCTCCATTACGGAAAACCGAAGAGGCCGGTACAAGCAGCACCTCACGCCCTCCCGCCTCCCCGCTGGTTCGTACAGGTACAAGCATTCCGACCGCAACCGGTGCGGGCTCCCGCTCTTTTACTGCATGAGTCCCGGCTTGATTGCCGCACCCCGACACAAGCAGGGTAAAGGCAACCGGAAGCAGAAACCGCATCTCTCTTTTATTCATACTCCTCATATTGATTGCTGTTTAGTTTCCCCTGTAGTAAGCCAGCTCGCTTTTGGCCATGCAGTAATCGAATTTCGCCTGGTTCAGCCTCATTTTGGCGTAGGTGTGGGCCTGTTCGCGCATCAGAAGTTCAAAGGTCATGGCCATACCGGTCTTGAACTGCGAACTGATATAGTCAAGACTTACCCTGGCCTCTTCGAGCGATTTCTGGGCAACGGCGATTCTGGCTCTCGATGTTTTCAGCGAGCGCATCGACTTTTCAACTTCAGCAATACTGCCGCTCTTTGCCGCTTCATAGTTATACATCGCCTCCCGCTCCTGTGCTTTCGCCTCCTGAATACGACCGGCGGTCGCCATACCGTCAAAAATGGTCCACTGCATATTCATACCGAGCGCCCAGCTGGAACCGCCACTGAAAATATTATCGCTGTGCAGGTTGGTCTGAAGGAATGCATTCAAACGGGGACGCTTCGAAGCCCGGATCATCTCCTCCTGCAAGCGTGCCACCTGCTGATAGGTTTCGTAAGCCTTGAGATCGGAACGGTTTTCGGAAACCGCTTTATCACTGCTTGAAGGAAGTACTCGGTCAATAACCAGATCACCGGTAGGAACAATTGTCACTCCGGAATCAAGGCGCAGCATCACCTTCAGCGCATCCGTTGCATTTTTGATCTCATCATGCATCATCATTTTCTGCTCAAGCAGCTCGGAGAGGCGCACATCAGTGGAGAGCTTGTCTGATTTGGGCAGTAAACCGGCACTGAACCCCCTGGCGGCCTCATTGCTGTGCGCCTGCATGGTCCGGATCGACTGCTCGATGGCATCAATATTTTTTCGGGCAAGAATAAGACCGTAATAGACTCTGGTAACCTGAAGTCCGATAGACTCCTCGGTTCGGGCGGTCATATGCTCCTGGGCAGTTTTGGCTGTAAAAGCCATCTTCCTGCCTATGGCCGCATCGGCATTGTAAACCGGCTGCATGACCTGAATGGAGGTGTTGAAGTCGTTTATGATATCAGCATTATTGAGCTTTTCCGGCATAAAATCGGATTGCTGAACACTGTTCTGCTGAAGCTTCAGAACCAGTGCAGCGCCGGGATCGTTGGTAACAACAAAAGTCTCAGACAAAGTCACTTTCGGCAGGTATGACTGACGGCTCTGGACAATCCTTGCCTCAGCCTGGTCAACCTTGCTGCGTGCGGCTTTGATGGTGTAATTGTTTTCACGAGCCATCGTAAGGGCTTCGGATAAAGAGAGTTTCATTGTTTTATCGCCGGCTGCTGCCTGTTGCGGAGAGCCGAGAGCACCTGCAACACAACAAGCGATCAACGCCTTGTAGACCTTCATGATGATTACTGTTTTGAAATAAGTTTTAAAATCTTTTCGACACTCTCCGAGTCACCTTGACTCATACAACCCTTGAGGTTACGGTGAAGTACCAGCGAAAAGGTATTGTCAAGAGCTGCCTTGGCGGCCTGGAACTGCGTGATGATCTGACTGCACTCCTCCTCTCGCTCAATCATCCTTGTCAATCCCTCAATCTGACCGGCAACTCTTTTCAGTCTCATAATCACATCTTTCATTGAATCCGTGGTTGCAACCATGATAGTATATGTTTAATTGTAATATACCCATACCCCGTACTGGTATATTACATAAAAATGTCTATCATATGCAAGAGATTTTATTTCAATCAAAGCCGACTGAATAGTTGGATACCGTTGACCGACAGAACGTTCATTCGATTCCCTTATTGACTTTTAAAAACAAAGTCTTTTATCAGAACGTTTCAATGAGCCGTCCAAAGCGGAAAACACAAAACCAGAAAAAAACAGATTATGAAAAACAGTCAGGAAATCAGCCCCACCAAAGCTCTTGCCTTGATTAAAAAAGGCGCACTGCTTCTCGATGTCCGTGAGCCGAAGGAGGTTTCAAAAAAATCTTTTGACGTTTCCAATGTCTTACAGATTCCCTTGCGCGACCTGAAAAAGAGGTTGCGGGAGATACCGGTTGACCGCAAAGTTGTGATTGCCTGTCACGTAGGGAATCGAGGCATGATAGCTGCCCGTTTTCTGGTGAACAACGGCTACTCCAAAGTGGTTAATATGCAGCATGGAATTGCCGGTTGGGAAAAAGAGGGGCTTCCGGTCAGAAAAGAGCTGAAAACGGCAACCGGGTCATGGTTCAGGAAGCTTTTCAGCAGGATGTCATAACAGTGGTGAAGCGGGATAACCTCAAGAGAAAATGGATGCGGTTTATCTCACTCATATCGGTCTGAACACATCAATGGAGCTCTTTTTCCCCTGATTTTATTATTTTCAGGCAGTTTCATTCCCATTTACAACCTGGTACCCTTATGAGCAAGAATAAAGAACTACTCTGGCAGAGCCGATTTTCAGAACCCTTTGACCGGGGCGCTCTCCTCTTCTCTTCCTCGGTTCATGTTGACAAGAAGCTCTATCGTGAGGATATCAGAGGCTCCGTTGCCCATGTCACCATGCTTGCTGAAGAGGGTATCGTCAGTGATACAGATGCTGCACAGATCATTGCAGGACTCGGCGAAATTGAAGTGGAGTTGAGCAGCGGAACCCTTGTTCCTGAATGGGAAGATGAGGATATCCATACGGTTATTGAAAACCGGCTCAAGGAGAAAATCGGGGTCGTAGCCGGCAAGCTCCACTCCGGACGAAGCCGCAACGACCAGGTTGCAACCGATACCCGTCTCTATATGCGCCGCCAGATTGAAGAGCTTCAGAAAGCCATCGGAGGTCTGCTGGGCGTGCTTGTCGAAAAAGCGGAAACCCACCGCGACACCATCATTTTCGGCTATACCCACCTGCAGCGGGCCCAACCGATATCTGCCGGGCATTACTACCTGGCTTATTTCAATATGTTCCTCCGTGACCGTGACCGTCTCGGGGACCTCATGAAGCGGGTCAATATCTCTCCACTCGGTGCAGCGGCCTTTGCCGGCAGCACCCTGCCGCTCAATGCAAAGCGCAGTGCCGAGCTGCTTGGCTTTGACGATCTCTTTGCAAACAGCATTGATGCCGTCAGCGATCGCGATACGGTCATCGAGTTCATCTCCGCCTGTTCGGTCATCATGATGCACCTCTCCCGGTTTGCCGAAGATCTGATTCTCTGGAGCTCCTACGAGTTCGGCTATCTTGAGATCAGCGATGCCTTTGCAACCGGCTCCTCCATTATGCCGCAAAAGAAAAATGCCGATATCGCCGAACTGGTCAGAGGAAAAACCGGCCGGGTCTATGGCAATCTCATGGCAATGCTGACCATCATGAAAGGACTGCCGCTCTCCTATAACCGCGACATGCAGGAGGACAAACAGCCACTGTTTGACAGTGCTGAAACAACGCTCGGCAGTGTTGAAATTTTTGCTCGCCTGCTCGAGCATACCCGCCTCAAGGAGGAACGACTTGCAAAACTGACCAATGAGGATCTCAGCCTTGCTACTGAAATCGCCGAATACCTTGTCCGCAAGCAGGTTCCTTTCCGTGACGCTCACCGCATCACCGGAAAAATCGTTACCTGGAGCATAGCTTCCGGTGTAACCCTGCCGAACATCCCGATTGAACAGTTCAGAGAGTTCTCCGAAGCAATTGAATCGGATATCTATCCGGCGCTTAAAGCCGATGCAAGTGTGAATTCCAAAAAATCACATGGAAGCTGTTCATGTAACTCGGTGGCCGAGCAGATCGTTGAGGCAAAAAAAAAGCTTTAAACAGAAACCGCCCGGATATAAAAAGCACCGACTGTTCAGGTGAGCATCTCCCCGTTCCAGAGAGATGCACCAAACCCGCCGGTAATGAAATTGTATGTTTTACTGAAACACACAACGCAACGTAGACGGAGAGAGCTCTATGGATCAGTCAGCAGAAAACAGAGGTCCGGGAATGGGATGGCTGCCGGACTATCCCGATTTCAGGGACTACACGGCCGAGCATAATAAAGTCTCAACAGACCTCAAGCAATTGGGTCAGAAAAACTCCGTCAAGAGTATGCTTTCACAGGTCGGTGTAACAAAACCTGCTCCCGCTCTTGCTTCTTCCGCAGATTTGCGGCCATGGTGTTCCCCTGTAGAAAACCAGCTTACCATTGGTTCCTGCACGGCACACGCCGGCATTGGAATCGTCGAGTATTTCGAGCGCCGGGCCTTTGGCAAGCATACCGATGCCTCCAGGCTTTTCCTCTACAAGACTACTCGAAACCTGCTCCGATGGCGTGGAGATTCCGGGGCGTTTATCCGCTCCACCATGGGTGCACTGGTCCTTTTCGGTGTGCCGCCGGAAGAGTACTACCCCTATGTTGTTACTGATTTCGATAAAGAGCCCTCAGCGTTCTGCTACGCCTATGCACAAAGTTTTCAGGCAATAAGCTACTACCGTCTGGACTCGCCCGGAATCGGGGAAAAAGAGCTGCTGAAAACGATCAAATCAAATCTTTCGGCCGGTCTCCCCTCAATGTTCGGCTTCACGGTATTCAGCTCTGTTGTACAGGCAGCAAAATCCGGCATGATACCATTTCCTGCAGCAGGTGAAAAAGTTGTCGGAGGCCATGCCGTTGTTGCTGTCGGCTATGATGACTCCATCAGGATCAAAAACAGCTCCATCGAAGCAAAAGAGACAAAAGGAGCCCTGCTGATCAGAAACTCCTGGGGCTGCGGCTGGGGTATGGAGGGGTACGGCTGGCTCCCCTATGAATATGTACTGAAAGGCGTTGCTATTGACTGGTGGTCGCTTTTGAAAAACGAGTGGATCGACACCGGCATCTTCAAGGCATAGGGGGGCACCTCTATAAATTTATTCCGCGATTCGATTGCTTCGTTGGCCGGTGCTCGAAATCCTGTCCCAGCCCCTGACTGCGTCGGGACTGAGCTACCAATATTGCGCCACCTACGGGGCTTGAATATCAAACCGCTCACGACAATTTATAGAGGTGCCCGTAAGTAAAAAAAACAGGACGACCGGAACCTCCGCCTCTCTTAAATCTGACGTTAAACGCTATGAACGGTAACTGGAACATTACTGAAAAATTCAATAATGAAGCGGCCTTGTGGGATAGTGATCCCCGCCGAAGGGCGCTTGCCGAGGCTGTCGCTGCAGCGTTAATTGCGAGATGCACCCCAGGAAAAGCCATGCAGGCCCTTGAAGCAGGCTGCGGAACCGGGCTTGTAACGATGGCAATTTCTCCGCTCGTGAAGCAGTTGACTGCCATCGACACCTCACAGGAGATGCTGAGCATTCTTCAGGATAAGATCCGATCCCTTGAGGTCAGCAATATTGAAACCGCTCTTCTTGACCTCTCCTCACCTTCCGTAACCTTTGAACGGGAACAATCATTCGATCTGATCTACAGCAGCATGACGCTCCACCATATCAGGGATACAGCAGGTTTTCTCTGCCGTATCGCGACGCTGCTTGCTCCGGGTGGCACCATTGCCATTGCGGATCTTGAGCGTGAGGACGGCCACTTTCATGATAACCCTGACGAAGAAGTTCATCACGGATTTGATCGCACAGAGCTGACAAAGCTCATGAATGCAGCGGGTTTACAGGACGTTTCGTTCGACACCATTTACACCGTGAGCAAGAAAAGCAGTGAGGGAAAAACAACAGAGTATCCCGTATTCCTCTGCACAGCAACAAAAAGGTAAAACGCGAAACTCCATCCCGGCATCACACTCCATAAACAGAAAACAACGTATGTTCAAGGCGGTTATATTCGATCTCGACGGCACCCTCCTCGACACCCTCGCGGATCTGCTCACAACACTCAACTCGGTGCTTGCCCGGCACAACTACCCCACGCACTCCATTGATGCGTGCAAATACCTTGTCGGTCACGGCATGAGAGAGCTCGTCAGAAAGGCTCTGCCTGAAGGTGAAGGCACTCCGGAAACCATTGACCGCCTGCTCCCCGAGTTCATGGATGAGTATAGCCTTAACTGGAACCGGCAGACACGACCCTATCCCGGCATAACCGAAATGCTTGATACGCTGGCTCTGCGCGGCATAAAAACAGCGATTCTTTCAAACAAGGCTGATCAATTTACCAGACTCTGTGCCGATATCCTGCTGAAGGAGTGGAAGTTCGATGTAGTGATGGGTCAGAGAAACGGCATCCCGTCCAAACCCGACCCGGCAAGCGCACTACTTGTTGCAGCAGAACTCGGTGCAGAACCCTCAGAAGTCCTCTACGTCGGCGACAGCGGCATCGACATGCAGACTGCAACCAGCGCAGGATTTTATCCGCTCGGCGTCCTCTGGGGCTTCCGGCCTGAAAGCGAACTGCTTGAGTTCGGCGCTAAAAGCCTCGCCGCACACCCGGACGATATCATCACCCTGATTGAAAAGTGACTGGAAGCAGTGGGAGGTGTTCAGGGCACCGCTATTAATTGTCGTGAGCAGTTAGAGAGCGAGGCGAACGGAGCGCAGAAACCGGAATGTACAAGCAGTACATAAGGATTTCGAGCACCGCCCAACGATGCTATCGAATTGCGGAACAGATTAATAGCAGTGTCCCTCAGGCGAGCAGGTGGAGGCGTGAGAAAACATAGTCAAGCGAATCCTCATTCAGCACAACCCTTGAAAAACCGGTCGAACCGAGCTCAACGGGCCGATTGTCGCGGTCACTGGTAAATCTCCGGCTCTGTTTGCCGTTGTACCAGTAGACCAGTCTGATCTTGCTCCCTTCGATTTCAAGCGCGGTAATCCCCCGCTTTCCGATAGCGCAACCGGAGTTGAAGACACTGGGAATGGTGAGGTTATTGTAGAGACCACTCCGGAGACCGATTTTTTTACCCTCCGTGTAACAGGCCGCAAGCTCTGTTTTCAGGGCTGCAATTTTTCTTTCGATAGTAGCGCGTGTTTCACTCCCGGCTGTCGAGTATGCCCGGCAGAGCTCCTCAATACGAAAGTTCAGAAAATCCACTTTCGAAAGCGATTCAAAGAGGGGACGATGGGTATGACCTATGATAGAGACAATCTTGGACTGGTTTGAAAACTCATAGATCGATTTCTCTATGGCAAACTTGCGGCGACTGTTGTATGCGCTGGAGAAATTTCTTATGCCAAACGGTTTGGCTATGTAGCGAAGGAAAAAAACAATTGAGCGACTGACAATCGGATAGGTCTCCCAAAAAAGCACCGAAGCCTGATGACCGTGAAAGAGCAGAAGCGTTTCATCTCCGTAAAGAAATTTCAGTGACTCAACCAGCGACGAAGTCAGACGATACTCTGTCTCCTCAAGCAGGGAGGAGTCATGGTTCCCGTAGGTTTTCCAGAAAAAGCCGTTTTGCCTGAATTGCAGAAAAAGATCGTACAACTCACTCCATTGCGATGCAATACTTTCAAGTGGGAACTTGAAAAGCTCCTCAATATCGCCATTGAGTACCAGGTTGTATTTTTCAGGGAGGTAGTAGGTGGAGAGCATGGTCCTGACAAGTTCGGCATTTCGGCGAAACTCGTCACGCCTGCCGCCATTACCCATATGAAAGTCACTCAGAATAAGCACCCTTGATGATTGATCAAGAGTAATCGGCTTTGCGTTTTTGAGCAGCCGTTCAAGGTGGGGATGTTTTTTATCATGAAGACTCATAGTATTAAACAGGTAGATCCTTGCGGCGCGAAACTGAACACTTCACCCGCCGGCCAACCCGACGCTCTCCTCCAAACGGTTCCGAAAGAGGGATTATACTGATGGCTATCCCCCGGTATTATTGTTTGAAATTTACTAACCATTCCCGTTAAAACACTTACTATTGATATAGTTATTTTTTTTTACCCTCGCAACCTGACCCGCCGGTTCGGGTACTGTCACCCCCGGTCGGGAACTGAAGAGTATGCCTGAAATTGAAGAAACACGAAAAAAATGGGTTTCTTGTTCTTCATGACATATTTAACTATACCCTGAACCGTGATCTCACCTGATCGTTTCCGCAAAATCCGTCACATGCTGCTTCATCGGCAGCCGGACCTGACCGTTGTCATGGACAATGTCAACAAGGCACACAACCTCTCGGCCATTATCAGGAGCTGCGATACGGTCGGTATCGGTGAGCTTCATGCGGTTTCATACCGTAAATCGATCTACACCGAGCAGGATGCGGCTGCAGGGGCAAGCAAATGGACTACCCTCCACCTCTACCATGACATAGCAACGGTGTATAAAAGCCTCTCCGACCGGAATATGCAGATCCTTGTTGCATCCAACAGTCCCGGGTGCAAGGACTTCAGGAACATCGACTATACGGTTCCGACCGCCCTTGTTGTCGGTGCCGAATGGGACGGAATTTCCGAAGCTGCACTTCAGGGAGCGGACCAGACGATTGTAATTCCCATGTTCGGGATGGTGGAATCCCTTAATGTCTCGGTAGCCACAGCACTTATTCTTTTTGAAGCCCAGCGTCAGAGAAGCGCAAAAGGGATGTATGACTCCTTGCAGATGGAGCCCGGGTTATTTGACCAGACTCTTTTTGAGTTGGCATATCCTCGTCTGAGCTGTGAACTCCGACAGGAAGGGAAGCCCTATCCCCGGCTTGATGAAGAGGGCAGAATTTGCTCATCATTATTGAATAATGGTATCTCCATGAAACACACCGGCGCCAGTATCATCTTCCATAACAACAAGCAACAGGTTCTGCTCATGCTCCGTGATAACATCCCCACCATTCCCTATCCTGGTATGTGGGATCTGCCCGGTGGTCATGTAGAGCCGGGTGAAACTCCTGCTGAGTGCATTGCAAGGGAGATGATGGAAGAGATAGAGATCAATGTTGAGGGGTGTACACTCTTTCGCTCCTATGAGTTTTCAGACCGGACAGAACATGTCTTTCTTCAACAACGAGAGCTTCAGATTGAGCAGATAGTTCAGCATGAAGGAGAGATGCTCCGCTGGTTCAGCCGAAGTGAAGTTGAAAATACCGGACTTGCCTACGGCTTCAACCTTGTGGTTGCAGATTTTTTCGCAGCATTAACTCCCTGACTCCACAGGGATTTCACCTGAATAATCCCTTTCGAAGAAACCATTTGAGGAGTTCAATGACAGGCACAACCGTGGCGGCCGAAGAGATCACGATGAGCCAGTCCTCACCGGTGAGGAGGAAGGTGCCGAAGGGTTTGCGGAGTACCGGAATGAAAATAATCGCGGCAAGCATCACCAGCTCCCAGAGGATGGCGATGTTGAGCCATTTGTTGGCGAATGGACGTTGCAGGATCGATTTTGTTTCGGAACGGAAGTTATAGGCCTTGAAAAACTGGATCAGCACAAGGGAGACAAAGGTCATGGTCATGGCCTCCTGAAGCGATCGACCGGAAGCAAGCGCCCACTGGAAGAGCGAAATATTGACAATGGTTGACCAGATGCCGCCCGTGAGCATCAGGGTAAGCACCGGGCGGGTAAATATCCCTTTTTTGGGATCGGTAGGCCGACGGAGCATGATACCCTCTTCAGCAGGGTCAACAGCAAGTGCAAGGGCCGGCAACCCGTCAGTGGCAAGATTGACATAGAGAATCTGCACGGCGGTAAGGGGCAGAGGAATACCCATAAGGGTGGCAAAGGCCATCAGGCCGAGCTCGCCGATATTGGAGGAGAGCAGATAGGTCAGATACTTCTTGATGTTATCGTAAATCCCCCGCCCCTCTTCAACGGCTGCAACAATGGAGGCAAAGTTGTCATCGGTGAGCATCATGGCCGATGCCTCCTTTGAAACATCGGTACCGGTAATACCCATGGAGATGCCGATATCGGCTCGCTTGAGGGCGGGAGCATCGTTCACCCCGTCACCGGTCATGGCCACAACCTCACCGTTTTTCTGCAAAGCTTCAACAATGCGGAGTTTGTGTTCGGGCGCAACACGCGCAAAGACCGATATCGAACCAGCCGAACGGGAGAGCTCTTCGTCACTCATCCCCTGAAGCATCACTCCGGTTACTACCCTGCCGTCGGCGAGAATCCCGAGTTCACCGGCAATAGCTTCGGCTGTCAGCGGGTGGTCACCGGTAATCATGACCGGACGGATACCGGCGGCTATACACTGACGGACGGCTTCGGCAGCTTCGGCTCTCGGTGGATCGATCATGCCTGCAAAACCAAGAAAGGTCATCCCTCCGGCAGCACCATCAAGTTCAGCTCCGGGTTTGACAGCAAGAGCAAGCACCCGAAGTGCCTTTCTGCCGAGCCCGTCCGCTTCAAGAAGAAGTGCCGATTTTGTAACCTCATCAAGCTCCTGAACACCTTCAGCGATACGAACATGACTGCAAAAATCGAGCAGAACCTCCGGCGCTCCCTTGGCAATGGTTTTGACTGAATCGCCGTCCCGATTGGTGGTCATCATCCGTTTGGTTTCAGAAGAGAAGGGCTGCTCATCGATCCGTTCATGCTCGATCTGAAGCTGATCCTCCTGCAATCCAGCCTTCCGGGCCAGAACAAGCAGTGCGCCCTCGGTCGGATCACCCGCGACCGTCCACCCCCCTTCACTCTCTTTCACCATCCGGGCATCGTTGCAGAGCACGCCTGCTACAAGCAGCTCATGCAGGCTTTCAGGCAGGGGTTTGCCTCCGGGAACCGTGAAGGAACCTTCCGGATTATAACCCGAACCGCTCACCTCAACAAGGGTGCCGGAGGTATAGAGTACCCGTACGGTCATCTCGTCACGCGTGAGGGTACCGGTTTTATCGGAACAGATAACGGTTGTACTGCCAAGGGTTTCAACCGCGGAGAGGCGGCGCATGAGAGCATGGCGCTTCACCATCCGCTGTACGCCGAGAGCAAGGGAGATGGTGACAACAGCAGGAAGCGCTTCAGGCACCACGGCTACGGCAAGGGCAATGCCGAAAATAAGCATCTCGATAAATGACTGGCCGCGAAAAACACCAAGTGCAACAATCACCAGCACAATAACAAAGGCAGCACGGGCAAGCGCCGAACCGACCTTGTCAAGATTTTTCTGAAGGGGCGTTTTTTCACTCTCAACCTGCTGCAGCATGGCGGCAATCCTGCCGAACTCGGTCTGCATACCGGTTGAGACCACCACGGCGGTGGCACGCCCGTAACTGATTGAGGTGCCGGCAAAAACCATATTGCATCGGTCACCGGGGCCTGCTGCTTCAGGGAGAACAACGGCGGACTCTTTTTCAGAAGGGAGTGACTCCCCTGTCAGTGAAGCCTCCTCGGCACGCAGGTTGAGCGCTTGCAGCAGCCTCGCGTCTGCAGGAACCCGGTCACCGGCAGCAAGCATCAGGAGATCACCGGGAACGAGATCGACAGCATTGACGGTAACCTCCTTTCCGTCACGTCGAACTCTGGCCAGCGGAGCCGCCATTTGCCGGAGTGCCTCGATTGCTTTTTCAGCCTTGAACTCCTGTATAAAACCGAGCAGCACGGCAAAGAGAACAATAACAGCAATGGCTACAGCCTCAAGAGTGTGACCGAGAAAGGCGGAGAGAAGTGTTGCAATGAGAAGGGTAATAATCAGCACATTGCGAAACTGATCAAGAAGGAGCTTCCAGGCTCCTGCCCTGCGCTCGGCCTCAATCCGGTTCGGCCCGTATATGCCGAGCCGTGAAACCGCCTCAATGGAACTGAGCCCCTCTGAAGTTGAGGAGAGTTTTTTTTGCGAATCTTCAGCAGAGAGTGCGTGCCACGCTGTAACAGTCATCTTCAGCTCCGGTAAGTTTACCCGTAAATTCTTCGCTCTTGCTCACTGCTAAAACGTCACCTTGGAGGCTTTGGCGGCCTGGTTCAGCATAAGGTCACGCCAACCCGGACCGGATAGTTTTTCGGCCAGTGCAACCACAATATGGAGCGGCTCGACTCCAAGGTCAAGATTCCGGCCAAGCCCCTGTACACAGGATGGACAGTTGGTCAGAATGATCGTGCTCGCCGTGTGCTCCCTCGTCTCCTGAATGGCATCCCTTTTGCGGTGCAGCATGGAATCGGTAATGTCCGGTCGTGAGAGCGAGAGCGTACCGGCCTCCGAACAGCAGTGAGGCACCGGAGTCACTCTGCTGAAACCACCAATGGCCTGAAGGGTCTCTGCTGCCTTGCCGGTGAGCGAGTCATGACAGGGGGCATGGTAGAGATACTCCCCCTGAGCGTCAAGTTTCAACCCTTTTTCAAGAGCATAGGCGGCAACATCGATAATTTTGCCGCCGAAAAGCTTGCCGGTTTCAATAGCATCAAGCCCCTCCATACAGGTACCGCAGGTAACCAGACAGGCATCAAAGTCGAGATAGGAGAACATCTCACGGATCTGGCTGAAGAGCACGGTGTTGCGAAGTACCATACTCGAATACTGGTCGCTCTTGGCATTGACATGCGCAGGAAAACCACAGCAGAGGAATGGAGGAGGAAGCACCACCCTTGTGCCGAGCTCAAGCAGAAGATGGATGGCCGCCATCGAGATGGTGGAGTTCAGACGTTCGGAACCGCATCCCGGAAAGTAGAATATATTGCCTTTCACCTCACCAGCCGGCTCAAAAACAAGTACCTGGTCGGGTCCGCACTCAGGAAGAAGGTCACGCAGGGTATCTTCCGGCACAGGAGGCACGGCAGAACGAAGCAGTCTGAGCGGGTAGAGTGCCGGAGGGTCATTTTCCGGCTGAAGCGGGGCGGAGAGTCTGTGAGCAGCCCGCTGGGCCATTCCGCCTGCGCGGAGTACCGTTTTGCGGAAGAGCGAGTTAAATGCCGGTGAGCGGCTGTTAAGATAGCTCAGGGTCAATTCCGTGACCGGTGAGGAGTGTTTGAAACCCCACTCCGAAAGAATTTCCCGTTCGAGCACCGAAACCTCGCCGGTATCGATATCCACCGGACAGGGCTTGAGGCATTTATGACAGATCGTGCAGTGATCGGCAATCTCTTCAAGCCATTTCAGCAGATCAAAATCGGTTGTACGCTCGCGCTGGGCGTCAAAAAGCAGCGCTTCGATAAGCGAACCTATTGCAAGATTCTTGTTGCGCGGATGATAGAACATCCCCCTTGCCGGATAGTAGACGCAGCAGTCGGTTTTGCACTTGCCGCACCGGATACAGTAGTTGACCTTCTTTGAAAGCTCCTCGATCTGTGCCCGCTTGAGAATATGCGCCTCAAGTTCAAGCAGATTGAAGGAGGGGGTAAAAATGTGCTCAAGTGCCTCAAAATCGTCAAGTTTACCGGGGTTCATCATCCCCTTCGGATCAACCTTGAGACGATAAGCTCTAAGCTCCTCAACAATAGCCTTGTCAAGGTATTTAAGCTTGGTAACACCGATGCCGTGCTCGCCGGAAACAACGCCTCCCAGCGCAACCACTTTTTCCATAACCCGGTCAATCACCTTGTCCGCCCGCTCAAGCATGGGGCGATCGTTGGAGAGAACCGGCACATTGACGTGAACATTGCCGTCACCGGCATGCATGTGTGTAGCCAGCACAATACGGCGATCCCTCACCTGATGGTATGCTCCATCCAGAGCGGATTCAATATCAGGGTAGCCCTGTACCAGCTCGCCGAGCTCCCTGCGGAGCTCATCGATGATCGTATGCATGCGCAGGGCTTCAGGCGAAAGTGAACCAATCTTTTCGTCAAACAACCCGCAGAGTTCCACTCCTGCCGGAATCTTGGAGGCAAACCGGCTATCATCATCCTTGACCTTCGAAGTCGAAAGAATTTCAGCGGCCCGTTTGACAAAACGTCGTTGTGCATACCGCTCTTCGGCAATATTGAGTTCATCGATAAATCGTGAAAATTCCGCAAGCGCTTCAAGCGGAATAACAATATCCTCGTTGAGCTTGAAGGCATTGGTCCTCCGGGCAATTGCTCCGAGTTTTTTGCGATCCGCCCAGAACCGGACCGCTTCGGCACTGTCCCCGGCTTCAAACATAAGGGTATTGGGATGGTGCTCAAGCAGACTCTCCACCCGGGCTACACCACTGCCTGCCTCTTCCGGGCTGTTGCCTGCAATATCAATGAGCAGCACTGCTTTCGGAGTCTGTGCTCTCGGGGCCTTGACCTTGTAGTCTATAGCACGGATATACTCATCATCAAAATGCTCAAGCGCAAGCAGTGCTTCGCGATTCTCGGAAAGCAGCGGAAAGATTTTCGAGAGCTCAACAATCACCCGGCTGGCCTCATCCATATCAGGCCCGAAGAACTCCAGGCAGAGCGTCTTTTTTTCGGGATACCTGGGGTAAAGCACAAAAACAGCAGAGGTGATGACTCCATCGGTTCCCTCCTTCTGAAGACCGGGAACACCGCCGAGCGCCTTGTTGGTAATATCCTTCCACAACCCTTTTTTACGGATATCGGTACCGAGCAGTTCAATACGCTCAAGCCGTTTGCCCGAATCGCTCCACACTTCAAAAGTCACACGGTCTTCATGCAGAATTTTACGCAGCCGGTGATCTACCCGCTTAACCGTCCAGTTCTCGCCTGAGGGCATGGCCATCCTCCACTCAAGCAGATTGTCGATGCAGGTACCCCAGCGAACAGCCATCTTGCCGCCGGCATTCTCAGCAATGTTGCCGCCCACCGTACAGGACCACTCGCTGGTCGGGTCGGTAGCAAACACAAGGCCATGCTCATCAGCCTCCTCCATCGCTTTTTCAGTAACCACACCGGCCTCGACCTCAATCACCGAAGCCTCTACCGACATGCCGTTGTCAAGCGTAAAGTCGCGAACCGAAATCCCTCTGATCCGGTTAAGTTTTTCCATATTGATAATCACGCAGCGGGAGCGTAGCGGTACAGCCCCGCCGGTCAGGCCTGTACCGGCCCCCCTGGGGATAATGTTGAGCCCCATACCGGCAATAGCCGTAATCAGCGGAGCAACCTGTGACTCCTCGTCAGGAGTCACAACCGCTGACGGCAGATGAAGTCGCCAGTCCGTGGCATCAGTTGCGTGGGCAGCAAGGGAGAAGGGATCAAAAAGCACATTGCCGGTACCGACAACCGCACCGAGTTCGCGCTTCAGACGGCGGCGAAGCTCCGGAGTTTTTTTAACTGCTGAACGGAATCGCTCAAGCTGCTCCCGTACTGCGGCAACAATAACCGTAACTCTTGTCTCGCCGTTGGCTGAGCAGGCAATCGTGTCGAGCTCCTGAAATGCCCGTTCAAAAAGCCTGCGACGACGGGTTGGAGAGTCTACCAGCTCCTGAAAAAGAAAGGGGTTGCGCCGGTGAATAAGAATTTCGCCGATAATACCCATCATCAGCCGGGCAGAGCGCCCGGTCACCCGCCGTTCACGCAGTTCATCAAGCAGTCGCACAATCTCCGGCCCCATAAGAAAGGAGATCGCCTGCCTGTCACCGGCAGAGGTATAGTTGAACGGGATTTCACGCGGGGCAGTTATGGCGGCAATCACTGATTCAGGGCCTGTCATTAAGGTCATGGATAGAAAGAAAAAATGTTCCCCTGCATCGGCTGATCCCGAAACCCGATCACGGTTTCCGGATTTTCTTCCATGCAGATTTCAGGCAGAAAGAGGTGACGCAGCATAACAGGGGTTGAAATCTCAATAAAACCGATAGCTCAATTGATCATCACTCGCGACAATCAACAGCAGTCCCTTAAGGTAATAAACCGGATTCAAAGGTTGAACATTCCGAAAAAAATATCTCCTGGGCAGTTGTGCGAATGCTCACGTGGATGAACGGAAATAAAACGCCCGGAACACTTCTCCTGTTCCGGGCGAATGAAGGCCTGTTTGTGTGCCATGAAAAAGACGAACGGTTATGGCTTGCAGCGGGAGGGCCTGCCTGCATAATCGATATATTCTCCACCAGCCATGGATAACAGATTGAGGCTGCCAAAGGGATTTTCGCGGTTAAGCCATTGTATGCAGTCGCTCTTGATCCAGTCGCAGAACTCCCCCTGAAAGCCGCCTCCCGGAGGATAGATGTTGATGAACTCCTTCAGAAGGGCATTGACAAAGAGGCTCTCCTCTCCGCATGACTTGTAGGTATCTTTTCCAACACCGGCAGGACAGTTTTTCGGAGAGTCGGCCAGAGCGCACAACTCGCTGTTTTCAGTCAGATAGCCACTGTGACTGCCGCGAGCAACATTGGCAACCACTGCCCAGGAGCTGCTCCCCTGAGGTGCAAGCTGAGCGAACTGGGTATTGGTGTCACCCGGTGTAGCAGACCATGCCGGAGGGTTGGAGTTTTTACTGTTAAGGCACGCGCAGTCATACTGGCCGACGATCATCAGAATCGGGAGCTTTTTTGCAGCAAGAGCTTCGCGGTATGGCTGCATACCGGGAATCAACGGGGGAAGGATTTTCTGGTCAACCGGCGAAAGCTGCAAAAGCCCGACCGGATTAGCCCTCTCGTGCGGCTGCCATTTTGACATCCGCTCTGTGTATTCCGGTAAAAACTCACGATCAAAGATCACCGGATCAAATAACCTGTATGATTTTCTTCCAAGCTCCTGCAGTGTCTCAAAGCCGCAGGCTGCTGCCTGTGCATGAGCACCGCCTACTGAGTGACCGGCAAAAATCACATTATTACATCCCGGCTTCATGAACCGGTTTTTTTCTGCCGCATTTTGATCAAAAATTTCAAGCCCCCGGTTTTTCTCTTCCTGCCTGTAGAAAAAATCGGTAGCACCATACTTGATGAGATAGGAGGCTGCGGCATAGGCCTCCTGTCCGACTCTCGGATTGCCGCCTATATCAATCCAGGGAACCCCTTCAAACTGCATATGCGAGGTGGTAACAAAGGCCATGGCCCAGTTTTTCTCAACAATTGCCGAGGAGTAATTGTAATAGGCTGAAGGATTGATACCGAAAAGCGGATTGTCATCAGTGAATGCGCCGATAATTTTTTTTGGATAAAAAAGCAGGTCGTTGCCGATCAGGAAGCCGTGGTTGAACATGACAAGGCCTTCTGCATTGCGGTTTTCAGGATAAAAAACTTCGATGACCACCTCCATGAACTGGGGAATCTGCCAGTCATACTGTATCCATGCATGGATACGGTCAAAACAGTAGTTATTAATGCGAATCGGCTTCATGACAGAGGGTATTCTGGTTGAGGGAAACGATAGTTGTCTTTTGCAACAGGGACAGGGATTCAGCAGCAAAAAAAAGAGAGCAATGCGCCGCATCTCATTTACTCTCAATATACGTACCCCTTAAACATAATCACAAGAAAAAGAGGCATTTTGGAACTCTTAAACGCATAAATAAATGGCAGATATCAATAAAACATGAAAATCGGCTGTTTTTTTCCTGTTCCTGAAGTTTCAGAGTCTCGCACCTCCGGAAATCTCGATGATCTGGCCGGTAATAAATGCGGCGTCATCGGAGGCAAGAAAAAGCGCACAGCGGGCAACATCTTCCGGCGTTGCAACCCGGCCGAGCGGGTAACGCATTGCACACTCCCTCTTGAGCATCTCCCAGCGTTCCTGCCCGAGAGCCGCAACAAAGGCAGGCACCTCGACAAGGGCTGGAGCAAGCGCATTGACGGTTATGCCGTACTCTCCGAGCGACATGGCAAGCGAACGGGTAAAGGCATAGATCCCTCCCTTGGCCGCAGAGTAGGAGAACTGATTCGGACTTCCACGGTATACGATCGAACTCATATTCACGATCCGGCCGGAAGCCTGACTCTTCATCATGCGGGCGGCTTCCCGGCAGGAGATGATGCAGGACTTCAGGTTCAGGTCAAGATTGGCACTCATCTTCAGGAAATCAATTCCGGTAACATCAGCCGCAGGCTCACAGTCCCCTCCGGCAATGTTGACCACAATATCGATTTTCCCATAGCGTTCCAGAATCCTGCCGTAGAGTTCGCAAATCTCCTCCTCATGCAGCATATCGGCCCTCACCGACATCCCTGTTCCGCCGGCAAGTTCAAGAAGAGCAAGTGTTTCATCGCATCCGGCCGTGTTGATATCGGAGGCAATCACAATGGCTCCTTCTGCGGAGAAACAGAGTGCTGCCGCCCTTCCGATTCCCCCTGCTGCACCGGTTATGAGCGAAATTTTCCCTTTCAGCCGCATGGGCCCTCCCTTATGCTGCATTACGACGGAACCGTCATGGATTTCCGTTCGGAAGATGGCGCGGCAAAAAGCCTGAATCCCATAAAGCTGGTCATCGACTGTACCGCGCAGTTGATTTTGCCGATAAAGAGATCAAGATCGGTAACCTCATGGCTCTCATCAGAGGCCACCTGTACCATAAACTCCAGAAACTGCTGATAGCGAAGCTCCCCTATCTTTGACGAACAGGAGAGGTTTGAGATGCGAAATGCACACAATGGTTCATCAATAACAAGAAGATCACCATGTTTGAGCAGTTGTATCCAGAAATCAAGATCGATGGTATAGGGAACAATCGCGCTGTACCCTCTTGTTTTTTCAATCAGTTCAGCAGGATAAAGACCGCAGACAGGCTCGCCAATGATGTTGGTCCCCATGCGGACAATTTTGCGGATCACTTCAACAGGATCCTTGCGTCCTGCATCAATAAAATTGAGCTTTTTGATAAGGGTCTTGCTTTCGGGATCAATGATGGTCCTCTGGCTGCTCACAAGACTCACGCCCCTGTTAAGCGGTTCATCAAAGGCTGAAACCTGTTTTTCAAGACAGTGCGGAAAAAGAATGTCGTCACCGCAGAGCAGCTTGACATATTTGCCCTTTACCTTGCTGATTGCCTTGTTCCAGTTGCCCTCCGGACCGAGGTTTTCCTCATTGCGGAAGAGCCTGATGCGTCTGTCCATGAATGACGATGCAATCTCGTATGAGTCATCGGTAGATTGGTCATCGTAGATCAGGAGCTCAAAATCGGTAAAGGTCTGAGCCAGTACCGAATTGATTGTTTCACTGATAAAACGTCCATTATTGTACATCGGTATGGCTACCGTGACATATGGCCGGGGTATAAATACCATAGAGCAATATCCTCCAATTAAACATCCGTTACATGCCGCCGGTATCTGTGCTCCGGGAAGTGAGGCAAACCGGCTGCATGTTATGCCTGCCGGTCGAGTTCCCGGTTGAGATTAATCCTGAGATAGTAGAGTGACATTCCGAAAACAAACCCGGCTGCGCCGAGCAGGATGTTGTTTTCGAGAAAAAACGCAAGCAGTACCGCAATTGCCGAGAGCATCATCACCGTAAGCTGTTTAAATGCCCTCTGCATGGTGATCTTCGAAAGGAGTGAAGAGAGTGCAAGCTCGCTACGAAGCGTTTCCAGCGAGTTCCGGCGTACAATGGCCGGCAGGACAATGTAGAGTATACCGGTAAATGAAAAGGTAATCCATCCGAGCAGAGCAGCATGGGTATGCGAGTGATAAATCCACATTCGGTCGAGAGGAATCGGGGGTTTGGTGCCGAAATGAATCCCCTTCATGAAAAAGATATTCATGATTCCGAAAGCGCTGGTTGCAAAGAGAAGCGAAAGGCCGCTCAACAGAAAAGCGAGTGCCGGATGGTGAAAGTTCTTTTTGAAAAAATTATGGAGATAGAGGGCAAAACTTCCGAGAAGGGCCATGACGCCGAGCAGCAGAAGATGACTGATGAGCATCATTGCCAGATAGGATTCCGCAAGAATAACAATCAGAAAAAAGAGAACGCCACCAACGAAAACATAAAACCAGATACTGAACAACCGTTTGACCAGCTCTTTTTTTGACGAACGGCTCCAGGCATAGGTATAGAGAAAGCCCATCACACTGATGCTGAGCGGAAAGGAGGAACCGAGAAAATATGATGACTGGGTCACAAAAAAAGGAATCATCCCCGAATCGGGAAAGGCCTCTTTAAGGCCGAGCGTAAAGAGCCCGAGATTGGCTACAAGCAGAAAAAGCACATCAAAGATGTAGTATCGAACCGAGACCTCCTTCCATATTTTTGCCACAGAAAGCGTGGTAAAAATCTCCCTGAGAGGACCCGAAACAACAATGATGAGTAAAAGCCCGGTAAATGCCTTCAAAAGCGGCCAATCCATGAAGAGAGCAAGCGTAATCAGCCCGAGCGAGGAGAGAACAGCAAAGAGATAGCGCAGCTGCTTTTGAGGGTCAACAGCAAGTTCCGGATAGATGGCTGAGGTCAGATACCTGTTGAGCAGCAGTATGGCCGAGTTACCGAAACCGATGAAAAAAAGATAGGGATGCAGCTTCAAAAGAAAGAGATTGCCGGTCCAGGCCCCTGCTGCTCCAATAAAAGCAGCAACCGTGACAACGGTTACGGAAACCGAAAGAAAGAGCCGGGCGATGCTGCTCAACTTACCATCAAAATCATGCGGCTTCATTCAGACTCCTGAGTTTAATTTTTTCAATTCCATTACGGCAATGATCGACAGGGCAATCAAGGCCGTATTAAGCGTCAGGGGATTGAACGGCAGGGTAAACATACCGGGTTCAAACAGGGCGACAAAAAGAAGCAGTCCGCTTAAAGTTAGCACATTGAGCCAAAAGACCCAACCTCGCCGGGCAACAAGCAGTAGCACTCCGAAGGCAATTTCGGCAACACCCATCCAGGTAACAGCAATGCATGCCCATGCATAGACAGGAATAATGTGGCCGAGAAGTTCGGTTTCGCCGCTGCTGCAAAAGAGTATTTTAGGCACAGCTCCCTGATAGATCCATGAAAAGGAGAGCGCTGCCCGGCAGATCAGAAGAGCAGGAGTCTGGTTTGAAAGGAATCTCTTCACTTGACTGAGGGTTTATGCCGCAAGGCGGAAATCTTCTGAAGCAGCCGGTCAAACCAGACGTAGACAACCGGAATAACAAGCAGCGTAAGAAACATCGAACTGGCAAGTCCGCCGACAAGGGCAACGGCAAGACCTGACTTCCACTCGGAACCCGAGCTGCCCGACAGTGCAATCGGCAGCAGTCCGAAAATAAGCGTCAGGGTGGTCATGAGAATCGGCCGCAGTCGCTCTTTTGCCGATTCAATGATCGCTTCATGCATCTCCATACCCTCAAGGCGGAACTTGTTGATGAAATCAACCAGCAGAATGGCATTTTTGCCTACAAGACCGACCAGCATGATGATGCCGAGTATGGTGAATATACTGAGCGATTTACCGGTGATGGCAAGTGCAAAAAGAGCACCGATAATGGCAAGTGGAATGGAGAACATCACGACCATCGGCCAGGCGTAGGAGTCATAAAGAGCAACCATGATGAGATAGACAAAGATGATGGCAACCATAAATGAGAGCAGCATGGTGGTAAAGGACTCACCCTGCCGTTTCAGGTCTGATTCATAGGCGTGACTTACCGTCGAGGGCATGATTCCACGTTTTTTCATATTACCGAGAACCCGTTCAATATCCTGCCCTACACTGCCAACCGGTCGGCCGATAACCTGGGCCTTTACCCATACGGCATTGTTACGGTCTTTGCGCTGGAGTATGGTATAACCCCGGTCCTGCTCGAAGGTGACAAACTGGCCAAGACGAACCATCTCTCCCTGCGGAGTGCGAAAGGTGATCTCGGAAAGCGTTCCGGTATCCTGCCGGTAATATTTGTCAAGAATCACCCTGATATCGTACTCACTCTCTCCTTCACGGTATTTACCCGCCTCGTCTCCGGCATAGGCAGTGCGAAGTGCAGCTCCGACATCGGCGATGGAGAGACCGAAAGAGGCCATTTTTTCCCGGTCAACGACCACGCGCATCTCTGGACTGCCAAGTGATGAGGTCAACTTGACATCAGCAGTTCCGGGTATGGTTTTCACGCTGTCTCTCAGGGCTTCAGCCACACGCGTCACCTGCTCCCTCAAGGGGCCGCTGATAATGACAATAACCGGAGTCTCATTTGCAGTTCCGAAAATACCGATAGGATTGATGCTTGTCTTGAGTCCGGGTATATCTTTAAGACCGACCCGGATTTTCTGCATAATCTCATCGGTTGAACTCGACCGCTCCTCCTTGGAGGAAAGCCTGACATTGAGTTCCGAAATATTGTCGGCGCTCTGGTTGAAAAAGCCTTCAGTCGATGCTCCGACCGTCACCAGAAGCTTCTGCACCTCCGGCATCAGAGAGAGACGGCGTTCAACCATACGGGTCAGGCGATTGGTATCCTCAAGCCTTGTGCCCGGTTCAAGCTCCAGTTTCACTGAAAACTCTCCACGATCGGAGACCGACATGAACTCCCCGCCGATGAGGCCCAGTGCCAGAAGACTGAACGAAGCAAAAAGCAGTGCTACAGAGGAGAGCATAACTTTCAATGGATGTTTCAGACTCCATTGAAGCGTCTTCAGATAGGTTTCGCGCATACGTTGAAAATTCCGTTCAAAACCGATGGCAAACCGCTCGAGCAGATTTTTGCCGGAATATTTTTCAACTTTTGAGAATCTGGAGGCCAGAAGCGGAGTAAGGGTAAAGGAGACCAGCAGACTGACCAGTGTCGATATCACCATGACTATCGAGAACTCACGCAGGATATTGCCGACAATCCCGCTGACCAGAGAGAGCGGAAGAAAAACCACCACATCAACCAGGGTTATGGAGAGCGCTGTAAAGCCGATCTCGTTTCGTCCGGCAAGAGCAGCCTCACGAGGCTCTTCACCCCGTTCAAGATGGCGGTAGATATTTTCAAGCACCACAATCGAGTCATCAACCAGCACCCCGACCACCAACGAAAGAGAGAGCAGGGTCATAAGGTTCAGGGAGAAGTCGAACAGATACATGCCGATAAAGGTGGTGACAAGCGATGTCGGAATCGAGACCAGCACGATGAGCGAATTTCTGAGACTATGCAGAAAGAGCAGCATCACGAGTGCGACAAGCAGTACGGCAAGAAAGAGGTCATGCTGCACCGCAGTCACCGCCTCAAGCGTGAACGTTGACGCATCCTGGGCAATATCAAACGAGAGGTTCCTGGACTTGTAAAGCGTTTCAAGGCGAGAGAGTGCAACTCTGGTAAGACGGCTTACGTCAACCGTGTTGGCATCACTCTGCTTCATGATAACGATACCGACCGCACTGCGGCCGTTCACCCTTGTCAGTGAGGTGATCTCCTTGAACCCGTCCTCGACTTCCGCCACATCACGCAGGTAAACCGTTCCGGCTGTGGCCGAGGAGCGCAGGGCAAGCGCCTGAAGCTCTTCAATACTGGTAAACTTGCCGGCCAGCCTGACAACAAACTGCTTGTCACGGTCATCAATTTTTCCGGTCGGAAAATCAAGATTGGCCTTTCCGACCTCTTTGAGAATATCGGGTACCGTCAGACTGTAACTCTGTAGCTTTTCAAGATCGATATTTACCCTGATCTCCCGCTCACTTCCCCCCAGAAGGTAGACCTGGCCGACACCGTCAACACTTGAAAGCAGAGGCTTGACGTTATCCTTGAGCAGTTGATAAAACTCCGTATCCGGCAGGGATGAGGTTGCCCCGATACGCAGTACCGGCACCTCATCAAGCGCAAAGCGGGTAATGACCGGAGCCTTTGCCTCTCCGGGAAAGCGGTCGCGAACCTCATTGATCTTGCGCTGTGCATCCTGCAGCGACTTCTCGATATCCGCGGAGTTGGAGAACTCTATAGCAACAATCGAGAGACCGTCAGACGAAGTCGATGTAATAGATGAGATTTTTTCAATTGCCGAAACCGCCTCTTCAACCGGTTTCGTCAGCGATGTCTCAACCTCGCCGGGGGAGGCCCCGGGATAGCGGATTGAAACCGTAACAACCGGTGGAGTCATTTTCGGCAGCAGCTCATACTGAAGCTGACGGTAACTGAAAATACCGAGAATACCGAGCACACTGAAGAGCACGACAATGAGTGTCGGCCGTTTTATGGAAAGTTCAGTCAGTGTCATTTGCGAGGAGTGGTCTGCTTCCCGGTGACGACCGCTACATCGAATCCGTCGCGCAGCTCATCCTGACCGCTGATCACCACGCTGTCACCCTCCTCGAGTCCGCTAACAACCTCTACACTCTTCTGCAGCTCGAGACCGGCAACAATCTTCCTCAAAAAAGCTTTGCCGTTGCGTACCACAAAAACCTCAGGATTACGGATACCGGTAAGAAGAGCAGCACGGGGAACCAGAAGTGCTTCGCGCATGCCGTCGCCACGATAGAGTACCCGGGCAAACATTCCTGAACGGAAACCGGATTTTTCACTGTTCTTAAGCACCACCTCTACCCTATAGGTGTGATCACGTCCCGCTTTGTCACTTACCGAACCTACTCTGCCGCTGAAACGCTCAGCCGGATAGAGATCAGATGTTACCGTCAAAGCGACTCCCGGAGTGAACTTGATGATATCGCGTTCAGAGACAAAAACAATGATTTTCACACTCGACAGATCAACCATATGGGCAACCTTCATCCCCTCATGCACCAGCTCACCCTGTTCAACAAAACGCGAACTCACAACGCCTGAAAAAGGGGCCTTGATCCTTGAATTGCTGAATTTCCGGCTGGCCGCCACAAACTCGGCTTCAGCACCTTCACTCTGAAGCTGCACCGCTTCCAGGGCGGAAAGAGCAACCGCGCCTTCACGGTAGAGGGTAGTGTATCGCTCAACATTTTTTTTAGCCTGTCTGTAGTTCAGCTCTGCCTGCTTGTGGCGGGCAGAGGCAAGCTCATCATCAATCTGAAAAAGCCCCTCGCCGATCTTTTTTTGCGCTCCGGGTTCAGCAGAAACCTTTCTTACCAGCCCCCCCGTTTCCGAAAAAATATCCGCTTCCCTGATTGCTTCAACCGTACCGGTCATGCTCAGGCTGTCTCTGAGAGCCGCTTTGGAAATTCGGGTTACCGAAACAGGAATACGGTCAAAAAAAAGCTTTGACTCCACTTTTTTTGGCTCACGGCGCTGCATAAATACAAAAAAAGCAAGAAGCAGCAGAAGAAACAGAAAAACAGAAAGCGGCTTGTTTTTCATCAGCCTTCCGGCTGTTGATCGAACATTCTTCATTGTTCAGAATTCATCAGATGGTCATGGGCAAGATCGGCATACGTTTCGTGACGAAAGCTTTCCTGGCCCCTTAAATTCATGAAATACTATCATCTCTTTTGATTTTCAAGATAAAAAAAGCGAACCGGAGTTCGCTTTTTTTATCACAATCTATCCGAAAAATCCGCCCGGGGAACACCGGAGGGAAAAAGCTTTAACCGGCATCAGCTCAACAGAAATGGGTTGCAATTGAACAGGAGATATCAGCTGCCGCCTTGACATGCTCAATAACGGAAAGGATACCGGTAAGATTGGTTATGTTCTGGTCATTCACCGATGCCTTTATCTTCGCCACCGCACTGTCGAAAAGGGTCTGGATCTCTTTCATCATGACCAGCGTTTCACTTGCATGTTTGGCATTGCCGCTGACGAAGGCTTCCACAGACTTCTTGATCATCTCTGCGGTAATGTCACCCATCGGCTTAAGACCGTACTCATCCTTATGCAGCTCCTGAACATTGGCAAACTGCACGTACTCGGTTTTATCGGCGATATTGAGTGCAATCTGGGCCAGTTTCTCAAGTTCCCTGAGTATCATCCGGGCATCTTTGACTGACTTGAGCTCTCCTTCACTGAGACTCTGGAAAGAAGCATAGGCCAGTGTAAGATATTCAACTTCAAATTTGCCTTTGCGAATATACTCTTCATCAAACTTGAACGCTGATGAAGCCAGTTCAACGTTCTTCTTGGTTGATGCCCGAATGGAGAGCATCAGATTATTTTCGACATTCGAAGAGAGTTTGGTGAGCTTCTGCTTGAGTGATTCAAGCTGCACATAAACGGTACCCTCGGGTTTCGTGGCAAGATTGAACTTGACCGGATCAATCTTGATGGTAAAAGCGGTCGGGGTTGCTGATGTTTTCGGAGATTCACCGAAAATTTTTCCTAACAGTTTAGCCATAGGGTTCAAGCACCATGCGTTATATTTTTTAAGAAAATCCGAAGTGGCCCTAATTTAGCTGAGATACGGGATTAATTGCAAGAAAAAAACAACATCACGCTCTTTTTACTCTGTCAACTGATCATAAAATCCCTCCTGATGTCGTACAATTTCACCTGTCACCAGATAGATCACCTCACGGGCAATCATGGTGGCATGATCAGCCATACGCTCAATGTAGCGGGAGATGCTCAATGCAGCCATAAGCTCATCGACCGCTGAGTCAGGACTTTTCATCAACAGGGTAACCCTTTTGAAGACCGTACGGTGCATCACGTCAACCTCTTCATCCAGAGCACACACCTGATCAGCAAGGCGTCTCTCCTTTGAGATGAAAGCCTGAATGGATTTTTTCACCATTTCACCTGCATGAATCCCCATCTTTTCGAAATCAAATGATTCAAGCATTTTTGGACTGATTTCAGGCATCCGGTCGATGATATGAACCGCCAGATCGCCGATACGCTCAAGATCGTCATTGATTTTTATAATGGTGACAATGGTACGCAGATCTCTTGCCACAGGCTGCTGCAGGGCAAGAAAAGCCAGACACCGCTCTTCAAGACGGACCTCGGCTGCATCAATCTCGTCATCGACCAGGCGTATCTGACGGGCACGCTGTTCATCCTGGTGTTTGACAGCATGCAGGGCATTAAAAAAGTTCTCAAGCACCTTGTCGGAAAGCTGTACAAGTACAAGTGAGAGCTCTTTTATAAGTTCATGAACCGGGCGTTCTGACATAGGAGTGAAGGGTTTTCGTTAGCTGAATCTTCCCGTGATATAATCTTCGGTCATCGAATCCTTGGGATTGGTGAAGAGCTGTGCTG
>NZ_JAAORA010000010.1 GCF_011601315.1 Candidatus Chlorobium masyuteum
AAAAGTTTGTGCATTGGAATAAGGGATATGTTCCGAAAGGCTGGATAATGGGAGCCGGATGAGCTGAGAGGTTCACGTCCGGTTCTGCAAGAGGCTGGAGGTGAAACTCCTCCGGCCTACTCACCCTGAATCCTCCCCCCCTGAATCCTCCCCCGAATCTGACTTTGCACATCTACCCTGACTCAATCCCCATAGCACGACCATTCCTGTAGAATCACATAACCGCCAGCTCCGCCGATACGTCGGTCTGATCTCGTTCACTGAGAGTTAAAATACGCCATCAACCGTGGAATACTCCGGATTCCTGCGTACATTATCATCATACCAAATTATCCCCAGCAGGAAGGCCATTCAGCAATATTTTGGAGAAGCACATGAAAGCTAAACTGACCAAAGAAGAGATGTTGATACTGGATAGCTTTGAAAAAGGTGAATGGGTTCCTGTTCACTAATAGCCGAGAAACACGTCATCAGCCGGGAATGCGGCCAGTTATGCAGAACTTACACTGCCGGAATGGCAAAAAGAGGAGCTGAACAGGCGGTATAAAGAATACCAACAAGGGAACCTTGAGCTTCATGATTGGAAAAGTGTCCATGAAGTGCTGCGCGGAAAATAAAAGGAGAAACATTATGGCGTCTGTAGACGAACTGGCAATGAAAGCCATTGATCTTGATCCGAAGGAACGAATCCTGTTAGTTGAGGCTATTCTGTACAGCCTCGATAAGCCCGACCCTGAAATTGAGAAAAGCTGGATAGCCGAATCAGAGGCTCGGTATGATGCTTTCAAGCGAGGTGAGCTTCAGGCTGAAGAGTGGGATGAAATCAGAAAAAGGTACGAACATTGAAAGCCCGGTTCATAGCTCCAGCTTCTCTTGAACTGGACGAGGCTGTGAACTACTACGAGAATCAGTTGCCGGGTTTGGGGTATCGTTTTTTCAAGGAAACATCGGCTTCCATAGAGCGAATATTGTTTATGCCCTGGGCATGGCCGAAAGCAGGTGAACGAACAAGACGATGCATGTTGAAAGGTTTTCCCTATGCCCTGTTATACGTTCAAGAGCAGAAGGAAATTCTTGTCACGGCAGTTGCTCATCTTCACAGGGATCCCAAGCACTACCGTGATCGAATCGAATAGCTTGCCAATATGATACATAGCGCCAGGAACAAAAAAAGGTGCTGCCCGTCAAGCTTATCTTGTTTTTGTTGAGGATCAAAGTATGATCGGCAGACAACCGGTACCGGTTGGTGGAGGTCTGGTTCGTTCCGTCTTGTACAGAAAGAAGATTTCTGCTTTTCCTGAAATAGGCAGATCAGTCTAAACATTGTTCGCCCATAATACATGACTCACCTTAAGCTAAGTTTATCCGAAAATGCGATTTCCTTCGCTGAGGACGCTCTATCCAATGCTATCGTTGCTGAGGAGACTCCTAAGCGATGGAAGTTTGCTGTCCTTGGCCTTGTTCAGGCCATTGAGTTGAGTCTAAAGGAGTTATTGAGCCACCAGCATCCATTCCTAATCTACAAGGATGTGGACAAGCCTAATAACACGGTTGGAATTGAACTGGCAGCATCGCGCCTGCGGACGATTGTAAATATTCAGCTTACATCGGACGAATCAGCAGCATTGAAGACTGCCGTCAACATCCGCAACTGTATAGTTCATCACCAAGTGGATGCTGCCATCGCTAATATGAAATTGAATTTCGCGCGTCTGTTGGGCTTTCTGAATGACTTTCATCGAAAGCATTTGGGTGAAGCCTTGCAGGATCAGATTGATGATGAGTTATGGCGCGCTGGAGTGAAGATCCAAGATTATGGAGTTGAGCTTTTCCGTCGGGCGGCGGAACGAATGAAAGAAGATGGGATTAACGAAAACGTAACGATTGCTTGCCCCAACTGCGGATGGAAGGCATTGACACCTTACGAGCCCCATGCTGAAACATGCTACGTGTGTGGGCATATAGAATCGCTCGCGGTCTGTGACCGTTGCCAGAACATCATGCTCTCGGGCGAAGAACACGAGCACAGCAACAAAGTCTGTTGCTGTGACTGCCTTTGCTATATCACAGATGATTATTGGTATGAACAATCAGTCGGAAAATGAACAAGGCGAACAATCCGTTCCAGCGCACCCACACCACGAAGCACCTTAGCGTTTTCGGGTTTTGTGGGTTAGTACGGGGCGCTAATCGTGGGGATTACGCGTCTGTTCTCACGGTGAATTAATTCATGGATTATAACAAGTGACCACTCTATATATTATCGGTAACGGATTTGACTTATATCACGGATTACCAACTAGTTATAGCGAATTCTATGCTTTCGCAAAGAAAGATCTGAATGAACTCGAAGAAACTTTCTATCTGAAATTGGATGAAATAGAACCGTGGGGTGGTTTCGAGAACAAGCTCGGCGAATATGACTGGCAGCTCGTGTATGACGTTCACAATGACATTGATGTGATGGATGATTCATTTAGGCCGAGCATGGCATTTGGATTAGAGGATGAATTAACTGAGGTGACGGACAATCTTGTCTCAAAGATCGAGGAACAGTTTCATTTTTGGATTGATTCTATCGATGTCAAGGGAGCTAGTAGGAGGTTAAATCTTGATTCAAATGGGATTTACCTCTCATTTAACTATACGCCTACTCTTCAGTGCGTGTACGGTATAAGTGACAACCAGATAAATCACATTCATGGTAGTGTTTCTGGGAGTGAAAGGCTGGTTTACGGTCACACCGAAACCATGGCGGAGACTCCAGAGTTAGAAGAAAACGGTGATAGTAATAGGACTATGTTCACTGACGCTGAGAACGCTGCCAAGTACCCATTTCATGCATTTAGAAAACCGGTAGAACAGATTATCGCGAATAACGAACATTGGTGTTTGGAGTTAAAGGGGCGCATTGACCGCGTTGTTGTCATCGGTCATTCACTGAACATTGATCTTCCATACTTTAAGAAAATTAATGATGTTGTCTCTGGTGTTCCATGGATAGTTAGCTACCATACAGAGGACGAGCAGAAGAAACACATGTTAACGCTAAGGTCCATTGGTTTAGAGATGGGTGGTATAACACAGTGTCAGCATGATGATCTTTCCAAGCATATATGAAATATGCAGAACAATGGTTTTGCAGAGGTACGAGCGGAAGCCTGATTTCGCTTAATGCGCTATTTTAGCAAATATTTTTGTTTTCTGGTCAGTTATCCCGATGCGACGCCAGCCCACGACAAAGAGTTAACTTCAAAAGCGAAACCAAATTTTACAGGGGTAACTGATGAAAGAAGAATATGATCTCTCAACAATGCAGCGTAAAAAAAATCCGTACGCGGCAAAATTGAAAAAGCCTGTAACGATCCGGCTTGGTGAAGATGTTGTTGACTACTTCAAGTCACTTTCTGATGAAATGGGCCTCCCTTACCAGTCATTGATAAATCTCTACCTGAGAGATTGTGTATCAACACACAGAAAGCCGAATTTCAATTGGAGTGAGTGAGCGTACCTTCTGACATAGCGCTAAACTAAACCACTCACTGACGGGTTAACGCCATGTTAGGCATAAATACAGGAGAACATGCGAAATGCCAATCATATCAATGTTTTACGGAATCATTATCCGTTTGAATTACATCGTGATGAATTAATGGCTGATTGGACGTTAGCGGTTAATGGAGAAGAACCATATAAAATTACACCACTTTGAGGTCTGGTATGTTTTGGGATATAAAAGCTGTCAAACCGTTATCTGATTATCGCATTTATGTGGAAATTGAAGATGGTCGTCAGGGTGTTTTTGATATGAAGCCTTACCTTGATCGCGGTGTCTTCAGCGAACTCAGAGATGTGCATTATTTCAATCAGGTCGGTATTCTTTTTGGTGCTGTTACCTGGCCGCACGAACAGGATATTGCGCCAGAAACGATAATTGACGAGATGGTGCCGGTTGAAACCATGCCTGACAATGTGCTGCCAACGGCAAGCGTGAAGCTGCATTGAACTCTACGCATTGCATGAGTTGTTGCTGATGTGGAACATCAGCATGCAACCCGAAACATCACAGCAACACCATCACCCAATAACCACAACCTTACCCCGCTCCCGATCATCCGCCGGAGGAACCTTACACCAGCATAAGCAAACATCACCGAGGAAAACAGGGAAGTGGTAACGGGCTTCTGCGTTGCTACCAATGTTGCGCTCCTCCGGAGCTATAAATGGTCATGATTGGTTTGATGTTTAAGCCCCGGAGGGGCGAAATATAGGTAGGTGAAGAGATTTTGGATTTTGAATTCTTGATTAAGCCCTGTAGGGGCGCAATATTGGTAACCCCCGACGCAATCGGGGTTGGGATAGGATTTTGATCCCGATTCCGACGCAGTCGGGAGATCAACGAAGCAATCGAATCGCAGAATAAATTTATAGTGGTGCCAGTCAGAGCTTCTGTGACGACTCCGGGTCGGCACAATCGTATTAATTGCTTATATTCTCACCTTGAAATTTTTACCAGAATAAAACGCTCGTTCTATGGCTCTGCCCAGTACAGAAGTTAACCGTATCAGGAACTTCTGCATTATCGCTCATATTGATCACGGAAAATCCACACTGGCCGATCGCCTGCTGGAGATAACGAATACCCTCGACCGTACCCAGATGGCCTCCGCTCAGGTTCTTGATGACATGGATCTTGAGCGGGAGCGTGGTATTACCATAAAAAGCCATGCCATCCAGATGAAGTACAAGGCCAAGGATGGTATTGAGTACACTCTGAACCTTATCGACACGCCGGGGCATGTCGATTTCAGCTATGAGGTGTCCCGCTCTCTTGCGGCCTGTGAAGGCGCTCTGCTTGTGGTTGATGCCACACAGGGTGTTGAGGCGCAGACCATTGCCAATCTCTATCTTGCCATAGATGCCGGGCTCGACATTATTCCGGTCATCAATAAAATAGATCTTCCCTCTTCCGATGTTGAGGGTGTTGCCCGTCAGGTTATCGATCTGATCGGTGTCAATCGTGAAGATATCATTCCGGTCTCGGCCAAGGCCGGTATCGGGGTTGATGTACTTATTGAAGCTATTGTCAAACGGGTTCCGGCTCCGGCCGACAACAATCATCTCCCGCTCAGGGCGCTGATCTTTGACTCGGTTTTTGATGCCTACCGGGGGGCGGTGATCTATCTGCGTATTGTTGAGGGCTCTCTTAGAAAGGGGGACAGGGTCAAGTTTTTTGCCAACGACAAGCTTTTTCTTGCTGACGAAATCGGCACCATGAGCATGAAGCGGCAGCCGAAAAACATTCTTGAGTCCGGGGATGTCGGCTATCTCATCTGCTCCATCAAGGATGTGAAGGATGCCAAGGTCGGCGATACGGTCACCCTTGCCGACAATCCGGCAAAAGAGCGTCTTGCGGGCTACAAGGATGTCAAACCGATGGTCTTCAGCGGCCTCTATCCGATTAACTCCAATGAGTTTGAGGACTTGCGCGAGTCACTTGAAAAGCTCGCCCTGAACGATGCCTCGCTGGTCTATACTCCTGAAACATCCGTTGCGCTCGGTTTCGGTTTCCGATGCGGCTTTCTCGGCCTGCTCCACATGGAGATCATTCAGGAGCGCCTTGAGCGTGAGTACGGCGTCAATATCATTACCACGGTCCCTAATGTGGAGTACCGGGTTATGCTGACCAACTCGGAGATGGTTATTGTTGACAATCCATCCAAGATGCCGGAGCCCGGACGGATAAGTCTGGTGGAAGAGCCCTATGTCAGCATGCAGATCATTACGCTTGCCGACTATATCGGCAACATCATGAAGCTCGGCATGGAGCGGCGCGGAGAGTACAAAAACACCGATTACCTTGACACCCTGAGGGTGATCATGCACTTCGAGTTTCCGCTTGCCGAGATCGTCTTTGATTTTCATGACCGGCTTAAATCTATTTCCAAAGGCTACGCCTCGATGGATTACGAGTATATCGGATATCGTGAGTCCGAACTGGTCAAGCTCGACGTGCTTCTGAACGGCGATACGGTTGACGCGCTCTCGATTGTTGTGCATCGCTCGAAAGCGTACGACTGGGGCAAAAAGCTCTGTATAAAGCTGAAAGCGATTATTCCAAAGCAGATGTATGAAGTTGCCATCCAGGCCGCTATCGGCAGCAAGGTGATATCGCGTGAAACCATCTCGGCCATGCGCAAAAACGTGCTGGCCAAATGTTATGGCGGTGATATCAGCCGGAAACGCAAGCTGCTTGAAAAGCAGAAAGAGGGCAAGAAGCGCATGAAGCAGGTTGGAAGGGTAGAGGTGCCGCAGGAAGCGTTCCTGGCACTGTTGAACATCGACGAATAGAGGGGGTTCCGCTCACGACGATTTTTAAAGGTGCACGGATAATTTAAGAAGAGAAAGCGCAGGATTCTGCAAGAGAGAACGTCAGAAAAAAGAGAGTCCTTCCGAATGGGGGGCTTTTACAACCAAAACATGATATGGCACTGAGTAACCAACAGGGCAAACCGGAAAAAAAACATTCACAGGAGTGGTTTGAAGCGCTGATTATTGCGGCAATATTCGCGACCGTTCTCCGTATTTTCGTCGTTGAATCCTATCGTATTCCGACCGGATCGATGGAGAATACGCTGCTTGCCGGTGATTTTCTTTTTGTCAACAAATATGTTTACGGGCCGAAAATACCGTTTACCGATATCCGCCTGCCGGGTGTTGACGAGGTCAAACGCGGAGATGTTATTGTCTTTAAATATCCCAAAGACCGTTCAATGAACTATATCAAGCGGTGTGTTGCCATCAGCGGAGATACCCTTGAGATTCATAACCGGCAGCTTTCCGTCAATAAAAAGCCGGTAGCACTTCCGCCGGAAGGACAGTTCCTCTCTTCCGTTATACCTGCTGGTATTGGTGATGAGATGATCTTTCCCCAGTTTTCAAATTACAACAAGGATAACTACGGCCCGATACGGGTTCCCCGAAAAGGAGATGTCATCAAGTTGAATGCCCAAACCTGGCCGCTTTACGCAGATCTTGTTGCCGATGAAGGTCACGATGTGAGTCTTCAGGGGAGGCTGGTTTTTATTGACGGCGCACCGGCTACTGAATACAGGGTTCAGTCCAACTACTATTTTGCGATGGGCGACAATCGTGACAACAGTCTTGACAGCCGTTTCTGGGGGTTTCTGCCTGAAAAGGATCTTGTGGGTGAAGCGCTGATTGTCTACTGGTCCTGGAATCCGGATCTCTCAATATTGACCAACCCGGTTGGCAAACTCGCGTCGATTCGCTGGCAGCGCTCAGGGATGCTGATTCATTGAACTCAATGCGCTCCGGCAAGAATTTTTTCACAGACCTGCTCTGTTGATGCCTGGAGCGCACATTGGCTGAAGAGAATGTTTTGAAGATCGGGAGAGTTGATCTTCATGGATTTGATGGTGATTTTATCACCGGAACCACTTTTTGCACCGTCAACCGGAACCGTTGAAGTCAGCTCAATCTGATTGAGGGTGACCGAGTCGAAAATCAAACCGGCTTTGAGCGATTCGACCTTGATATGGCGTGCATTACCGGTTGCCCGGTTGAAGGAGAGAGCAAGATCCTTTGTATAATACTTGTTCAGAAAGATGTTGGTAGAGAGATAAAGCAGCAGATACGCCATCGGAAACAGGATGCCGGGGGAGAGCATCAATGCTTTTAGCCAGTTAATCACGAAAGTTTTGTGGGGTAATCGGGGCTTCATGACTGCTCTGCCTTGCAAGCGGTTTCCAGGGTATGTTTCGTTTACCTGTTACGATACAAAATATTTCTCTTTATTGTGCTTTAACAAATAACCAATTTCGCAACACATAGTTATGCAAGCAGATCAACGGCATGCGCCCTATCTTCTCAAGCCGCTCTTCAAGGAGGTCCATGCCGACACAGAGACGCCGGTATCAGTCTATATTAAACTGCAGCGCCCCTTTTCCTGTCTGCTCGAATCGGTTGAGGGTGAGGAGCTTCTTGCCCGTTTCTCCTATATAGCCATTGACCCAGTAGCTATTCTCAAAGGCTCTGTTGATGGCGAAAGCAGCATTGAAATTCTTGATGAAAAATTCAGTGACCTCCGCCGGATAGCTGCAGAGGAGACCGATCTGCGCCGGAAGATTGACGTCACCCTTGCTGCATTTGACACTGAAGAGATACCTCGGAAGAAGAACGGTGCTCCCCAGATGATCACCTCGGGTGTGTTCGGTTATTTCGGTTATGATGCCATGCACCTTGTTGAACGGATACCTTCGCCTGAACTTGCCGATCCGGCAGGACTACCCGATATTTTTCTCCTTTTCTGTGATACGCTGGTGGTTTTTGATAACATCATGCGCAAGGTCTTTATCGTTTCCAACTACCTTGACGAGACCGACAAACCGTCTGCACTCAAGAAAATAGAGCTTATTGCCGAACAGATGTTTCGTCCGCTGCAGCGTGAAGAGATTGCTTTCAGGCCTGAACATCCGGAGCCGGTTATTTCAAATACTGAGCGTGAAGAGTATCTTGGAAAAGTAGCCATTGCAAAGGAGTATATTTTGGCGGGGGATATTTTTCAGGTACAGGTGTCGCAGCGACTACGCCGTCATCTCAATACCCGTCCCTTTGATGTCTACAGGATGCTGAGAACGATCAATCCCTCGCCCTATCTCTACTACTTTAATATGAAGGAGTTCGAGATTGTCGGCTCATCACCTGAACTTCTCGTCAGGGTTGAGCGTGACAGCAGGGGACGGCGTATGGTTGATACCCGTCCGATAGCCGGAACAAGGCACAGGGGAAACAGTTTCGAAGAGGATGAGCGTATTGCCCTTGAGCTGCTGGCCGATGAAAAAGAGCGGGCCGAGCATCTCATGCTTATTGATCTGAGCCGGAACGATATCGGCCGTATAGCCAAAACCGGTACCGTTGAGACCAATGAGATGATGGTGGTTGAGAAATATTCCCATGTGATGCATATTGTCAGTAATGTCCGGGGTGAGCTTCGTGATGATCTGGGTACCATGGATGCTTTCTGGTCCTGTTTTCCTGCGGGTACACTTACCGGAGCACCCAAGGTTCGTGCCATGGAGATCATCTACGAACTTGAAAAAGAGAAGCGCGGGTTATACGGCGGTGCTGTGGGATTTCTTGATTTCAAGGGTAATCTCACGACGGCTATTGCAATCCGTACTATGGTAGTTGCCGATAACACCATCTATTTTCAGGCAGCCGGTGGTATTGTTGCCGATTCAAAACCTGAATCGGAATATGAAGAGACGATGAACAAGATGAAAGCAGGGCTTACAGCCGTTGAAAATATTGAGGTATTTGAGTAACGATCAATACATTTTAAAGAGAACCGATGAGAAAGAAAAACACATTCATGAAATACCTGCTGCTGGTTTTTGCAGGTACGGTTGTTGGTGCGCTTGTTTTTTCCAATGTTGAGTTCAATGTTGCACTCAACGGCAGCAGCTTCTCCAACAGCCCGAGGTTTGCTTCGGCAAAAAACAGTATCGAGAGCTATCCGATTCAGTCGCTGCAAAGTTTCAATGAAGCGTTTGTGCAGATCGCAGAGTCGGCGACCCCTTCGGTCGTTACGATTTTCACGGAAAAGACCGTAAACCAGCAGATGGTTTCGCCATTCAGTTTTTTCGGCACTCCATTCGACGACTTTTTCGGAATGCCGAAGCGCGGTTTGCCGAATGGCCGAAAAGAGGTTCAGCGAGGTCTCGGCTCGGGAGTTATTGTTACCGATGACGGGTATATCCTTACCAATAATCATGTTATTGATGGTGCTGATGTCGTCTATATACGCACCTTCGACAACCGCAAGATTGCCGCGAAAGTTATCGGCAAGGACCCCAAAACCGACCTGGCGGTGATCAAGGTCAACGCAAAAGGGTTCAAGCCGATTCTGATCGGTGACAGTGACAAGCTCCGTGTCGGAGAGTGGGTTATTGCCATCGGAAGTCCTCTTGGGGAGAATCTTGCCAGAACCGTCACCCAGGGAATTGTCAGTGCCAAGGGCAGGGCCAATGTCGGCCTTGCAGATTACGAGGATTTCATCCAGACCGATGCGGCTATCAATCCGGGTAATTCCGGAGGTGCGCTGGTCAATATCAACGGTGATCTGGTCGGTATCAATACGGCGATTGCGAGCCGGACCGGAGGATTTGAAGGTATCGGTTTTGCCGTCCCCTCCAATATGGCCAAAGCTGTTCTGATTTCGCTTATTAACTCGGGAAAGGTCACAAGGGGATATCTTGGAATAACAATCCAGGATATTGATGAAAATCTTGCCAAAGCCATGAACCTGAAGATGGGTGAAGGAGTGCTGGTAGGAACGGTGGTTGATGGCAGCCCTGCGGCAAAAAGCGGTGTAAGGACGGGAGATGTCATTCTTGATTTCAATACGATAAAGGTGAAAAGCAGTGTTGAACTCCGCAATGCCATCGCCAGAGAGACTCCCGGTACCATCGTGAAGATGAGGGTGCAGAGAGAGGGCAGTGTCAGACTTGTTTCGCTTCGTCTTGAAGCGCAGCCGTCAAAGGAGGTTGCTTCGGCAACTCCGGCAGAGCGGGAAAAGGTAACGGCGGCACTTGGTTTCAACGCTGAGGAGCTTACTGCCGCACTGGCAGAGCGGCTGAACCTGAAGCAGGGAGCGGGCAGGGTGATTATTACCGCCATCGATCCCTCGTCCAATGCCTATACATCCGGATTGCGCAGTGGAGATATCATACTCTCGGTCAATCGTCAGAGTGTGAGCTCATTCAGCCAGTACAGTGCGATTGTCAAAAATATCAAAGCCGGTAATATGCTTTTTCTGCTCGTTGAACGAGGAGGGAACCGGATCTATTTTGCGTTTAATGTGTAAAGTTGTTTTGCCTGAAGGATTAAGAGTTGTACATTGTACAGAAGTAAAGTCAGCAGCCGCGTAGCTGACTTTACTTTTTTTTGTTTGCCTGATGTTCCATTTGCCCCGTGCATCGAGTTTATGTCTATATGAGGTTGTTTTCCATTATTATCAACAAAAACAGCACAAGAGATGAGTGACAGAATTTACCTGACAAGAGATGGTTATAACCGGCTGAAAGAGGAACTCTATGTGCTGGTTCATGAAACCAGAAGGGAAGTTCTGGAAAAAATTGCGGAAGCAAGAGCACATGGTGATTTGAGTGAAAATGCGGAGTATGATGCTGCAAGAGAGGAGCAGTCACATACCGAAGCACGTATTGCCGATCTTGAAAACAAGCTTGCTTCAGCCACCATTCTTGATCCCAAACTGATCAAGACGGACAAGGTTTACATTTTGACCTCCGTCAAGCTGCGCAACCTTGATGATGAGAAGGAGATTATTGAATATACACTGGTCTCTTCCGAAGAGGCTGATACCGATCTGGGGAAAATTTCTGTACGTTCTCCTGTTGGCAGGGCGCTCATCGGAAAAGCCGTCGGTGAAAAAGTTGAGATCATGGTGCCAAAAGGGAAACTGCATTATGAGATCCTTGAAATTTTCGTTAAATAAAGTCCAACCTAAACCAGCTATCCCATGGGGAAACGTCAAGTAATCTATCGGCAGGAGCGCATCGGCGGCAATCAGGAGCTGCTGAATCGTGAAGTCAATCTGGTGACCAAAGAGGCAAGAGTGTGGCACGGTAATGTTATTGCTGTCGGCAGCAACGATGTCGAACTCAAGGATGCCCGTTCAGGAAAACACCGTTTCAATGTTGATCAGATTGACCGGATATATTGTGATATAAAAACGAATTATTAATCTGCATCTTATGCGTCAGAAAATTGTTGTCGGCAACTGGAAAATGAACAATACCATTGCCGAATCGGCAGCACTTGCCTCAGAGCTTGTTGCCGCGCTTGGCAAAGATTTTTCAGGCTGCGAAGTCGGTATTGCTCCGACCTATGTTGCCCTGCAGGAAGCCGGAAAGATTATAGCGGGCTCTGCTGTTCAGCTTGTTGCCCAGAACTGTCATTTTGAAAATGACGGTGCATTTACCGGAGAGGTATCGACCGGAATGTTGAAGGCTGTCGGCTGTTCATACGTTATTATCGGTCACTCGGAGCGTCGCCAGTTTTTCGGCGAAACCAATGCTACGGTGAATCTCAGAATCAAAAAGGCACTTGCCGAAGGCTTGAAGGTTATTCTTTGCGTAGGGGAGACCCTTGCGGAGCGTGAATCAGAAGTTACTTCGAAAGTGGTCACCTCACAGGTTACCGAAGGCCTGGCAGGAATCAGCGATATCAGTACTATCGTTATTGCCTATGAGCCGGTATGGGCGATCGGAACCGGAAAAACTGCATCCTCCGCACAGGCAGAAGAGGTGCATCTGCTTATCCGCAATACCATTACCAAACTCTATGGTGATGCTGCAGCAGGCAAGCTTCGCATTCAGTACGGCGGAAGCGTCAAGCCTTCAAATGCCGCAGAACTCTTTGCCATGCCGAATATTGATGGCGGGCTCATTGGCGGAGCAAGCCTCAATGCAGCAGATTTTGCCGCAATCATCAAGGCTGCATCGTAAGCGTAATCGAAGTTCAATACAATAAAAAAGGCGCTCATTGTGGCGCCTTTTTTATTCTCTTCACTCCTGCGCGGTTGCCTCTTTTGACTTTTTCATGGAGCAGAAGTCGGGGCCGCACATGGTGCAGAAATCGGGGTTTTTATCGGTTCTTCCGCTTGCGGCCATGCTTGAGCGGTGCGATTCACGTGTTTTTTCCGGGTCGAGAGAGAGGTTGAACTGATCTTCCCATGCAAATGCATACCGGGCCCTGCTCATCAGCTCGTCACGAAGCCAGGCAACGGGGCTCCCTTTGGCCAGATCAGCCGCATGGGCGGCAACTTTATGGGCAATGACCCCTTCGCGCACATCGTTGCGGTCCGGCAGTCCGAGATGCTCTTTGGGAGTGACATAGCAGAGCATGGAGCAGCCGAAACTTGCTATCAGTGTTCCACCGATAGCTGAGTTGATATGGTCATATCCGGCGGCAATATCGGTTACCAGCGGCCCGAGCGTATAGAACGGGGCCTCATGGCAGTATTCGAGCTGCTTCTGCATATTCTCCTCTATCATATCCAGCGGCACATGCCCCGGACCCTCAATCATAACCTGTACATCGAACTTCCATGCCACTTTGGTCAGTTCACCGAGCACTTTCAGCTCTCCGAACTGAGCCTCATCGTTGGCATCGAGTATGGATCCCGGACGAAGGGCGTCACCAAGCGACACGGCAATATCGTATGCCTGCAGAATCCGGCAGATCTCCTCAAAGCGGGTGTAGAGAAAGTTCTCCTGTTTGTTGGCCTTGCACCATTTCGCCATGATCGAGCCCCCCCTTGAAACAATGCCGGTAAGGCGCTTTTCGGCAAAGGGGAGGTGTTCCTGCAGGATTCCGGCATGAATGGTAAAATAGTCTACACCCTGCTCGGCCTGCTCAATGAGGGTGTCGCGGTATATCTCCCAGGTAAGATCTTCTGCCTTCCCCCCTACTTTTTCAAGTGCCTGATAGATGGGTACCGTGCCGATCGGAACAGGCGAGTTTCTCAGAATCCACTGGCGGGTCTGATGGATATTGGCTCCCGTACTGAGATCCATCACCGTATCGGCGCCCCAGCGGCATGACCATACCGCTTTTTCAACCTCTTCGCCTATTGAAGAGCCGAGCGCCGAGTTGCCGATGTTGGAGTTGATCTTGACCCGGAAGTTCCGGCCGATAATCATCGGTTCAAGCTCGGGATGATTGATGTTTGCCGGAATGATCGCCCGACCTGCCGCAATCTCCCGGCGGACAAATTCCGGAGTTACCGGTATATGCTTTTTACTTCCCCTCGAAAATCCTGAAATCCACTGCTCCAGATTCTGGTTCTCCCTTATTGCGACATACTCCATCTCCGGGGTGATGACGCCGCTTCGGGCAAAGAACATCTGGGTGATCCCGCCTCCATCGAGGGCTTTGCGGGCTCTTCTTGCTGAAGCTGTTGCAGTGTTGGACTCTACACTTTTTCCCTCCCAGAAGTTCCATCCATCGCGAATCGGGGGAAGTCCCTTTTCCGGATCAATCACAAACGAAGGATCAGACCAGGGGCCACTGGTGTCATAAAGCGGGAGTGAGGAGAACTCCATACCCCCGCATGAATAGGTTCTGCTCAGTTTGAGCGTTCTCATTCCTACTTCAACAGGATGAAGCGTACCAGTGACAAAGGTTTTTTTCGATTGCATTCCGTTAATGTGCAGATCCGGGCAGCATGCGTTCTCAGTAGCGTGGGTCATAGTTGAAGGGTTAAGCGGCAAGGCATAGCAGAAAAAAGATCCAGCACCCCCAGGATGAGTATCTAACGGCACAATAGTTAAATCCATCATATTTTACAAATCATGCAAAAGGCATCATCCGGTGATCGCTTTTTGACGATAACTTTATAAGGCAAAGCTGATTAATTGAAAAAATCCGCATTTATTTACGTAAATTTTTTCAGGGGATATGATTGCGACACCGATAATAGTACCCCGGATGGGGTTCTCAGGCGGTTTGTCGAATACGCAAGAACACATACGGGAGAGACGAAACGGAGTCAAAACGGCTTTATGCCTTACGATTGATCGTGCGGAGTCCGTTAGACGTGAACATTCTTGGTGGTATTTTATCCAGGTAGTACAGAAACATACTACATGAAAGAAAGCGCAAAACCGCACTCTCTTTTACGGGCAGCTCCCAGGGCCATACGCGCTCTGTGTGATCGTGCAGGCCTGACAAATGGCTATTGCCGGCGTCGCTGTGGTTCATTCCTCTCTGTTGCGCTTGTTATGGCACCCATATATCACGCTGCCCGAGCCAAAACCGCGGATGAGGTTTTCCGGGAGGTTTCCGGAAGCGTGGTCGTGATTCATAACTTTGATAACAAAGGCAAGATCCAGAGCCTCGGCAGCGGTATTCTCCTGCCATCCGGTCAGGTGGCGACCAATTATCATGTTATTGAAAAAGCCGGAAAGCTGACGGTCAGCCTCCAGGGCCGGGAGTATCCGGCCACTCCCGGTTACATCGACCGGTTTCGGGATGTATGCTCTCTTGTGGTATCCGGCATGCAGGGTTCACAACTCCTCATGGGTGATACGAATTTGCTGAAGGTTGGATCAAAAGTCTATGCGATAGGCTCACCGCAGGGGCTGGAGCTGACCTTCTCTGACGGCATAATTTCCGCCTTGCGCGATGTTGACAAGGGCCACTATATCCAGACCACAGCACCGATATCCCAGGGCTCAAGCGGGGGTGGGCTGTTTGATGAACATGCCCGTCTGATCGGTTTGCCTACCTATTTTTTCAATCAGGGTCAGCAGTTGAATTTCGCCCTGCCGGTTGAGTGGGTACTCGATTTGCGCAACCGGCATGCATTGCTGTCCAAAGCCGGTTCGGTCGACAGCGAATGGGTGTTCAGGGTGATAGCCCTGGAGGAGAAACAGGACTGGAGTGGTATGATCCAGTTATGCCTGAACTGGTCAAAACAGATCCCGTCAAGTGCTGAAGCCTGGGGTTATCTCGGGTTTGCCTATCTCCAGAAAGGAGAGCTTGCCCTGGCCATTGATGCCTATCAGAGGGCAATACAGATCCGTCCGGAATATGCACACTACTGGGCTGATCTTGGCGTTGCCTACAGCCGTGAGGGGCAGAAAACCAGACAGATAGAAGCCTATCGACAGGCAGTCAGGATCAATGCCAACTATGCCCTGGGCTGGATCAATCTTGGTATCGCCTATTACCAGAATGGTGATCTGGAGAAGGCTATAGATGCCTATGAGCATGCGGTGCGAATTAATCCGGCAGATGCCTCTTCCTGGTTCAATATGGGAATTACCTGTCGTGATGCCGGTCAGTTCTTCAAAGCTGTTGAGTCGTTCAGGCATACGGTGCATCTCACACCCGGTAATGCACAATATTGGTTAAATCTGGGTGAGGTCTACGGGTTGGCTGACCGGCGAGCCGAACAGATCGAGGCGTATAATCAGGCTCTTCGTATCAAGCCGGACTATGATGATGCACTGGTCAGCCTTGGAGTCGCCTATGGAATTGCAGGCAGGGAAACTGAAGAGCGGGGTGCCTATCTGAAAGCACTGCACATTAACCCGGAACACAATACAGCGCTCTTCAATCTTGGTCAGGATTATCTGGAGCACAGCGAGCGGGAGCCGGCTCGGGAGGTCTATTCCCATCTGAAGCGGGTAAATCCGGAACTTGCTCAAATGTTCTTCAAAAACTATAATACTTTGCTGTTTCCTAAAACAGCAAAGTAGAGCTTCATCCGGCAGTCGATAAAGGCTTTCAGGGCGTTACGGTTTTTTTGAAGAGACAGCCTGAATGATTTTGCAGGCTATAAACAGTAACTCAGGTGAGAAACAACGTGATGAAAATTCGGGTCCGAATACTCTCCAAACATATAGTCAGAGTTTTTTGTTTGATTTGCCTGCATCTGGTAATGCCTGTTACCTCCGATCTTGGGGCTTCACCACTGCCGGCCGAGCTGAGGATTGATTACGCTGATTATAACCAGTTGAGCCTGGTATTGAAAAAATTAGGCTGGCTGGAGAAGGAGTTTGAAGCTGACAAGCTGCCGGTTCGCTGGGTGTTCAGTGGTGGCAGTAATCTTGCACTGAAGAATCTGCGAGACAATAGTGTTGATTTCGGCTCCTCTTCAGGATTAAGTGCCGTATGGAGCAAAGCCAATGGAAACCCGCTCAGGACGGTCTACATGTTTTCACGTTCGGAGTGGGCAATGCTGCTTGTCCCCCGTGATTCCCGCATCAACTCGGTACCCGATTTAAAGGGTGAAAAAATTGCTGCAACTCCGGGTACCGATCCTTTTTTTTTCCTCTTGCGGGCATTGCATGAAGCGGGTTTACAGAAGAGCGATGTGGTCATTGTTCCCCTGCAGCACGTTAAGGGGGGTATTGCACTCAACAGAGAGCAGGTTGATGCATGGGCAGGTTGCGATCCCTATTGCGCTTCAAGCCAGTTAGAGAAGGGAAACCGGGTGATATACCGTAATCCGCGTTTCAACAGCTACGGCTTTTTGAATACATCCGAGCGCTTTGCAGCCAGCTATCCCGAAGTGGTGTCGCGTGTTGTCAAGGTATATGAGATGGTGCGCAGGTGGGCAATCCGCCATCCTGATGAGCTTGAGTTGATTTATGCTGATGAATCAAGGATATCGTTACCGGTAGCTCAACTGGTGATGAGCAGGGTTGACATGTCGAAATCCATAACGGGGATCTCTGAACTCAAGAGCCTGAAGGATGCGGCCCATGTTTTATCGGATGCAAATCTTGTCAAAAAAGAGACAGATATGAACAAGGTGATCGATGAACTGGTTGATCCCGGTTTTATACCGGGCAAGTGATCTGTTTTTTTGTGCAGGCAGTTTTGCAATGCTCATGATATCTCCACACGATCATGGCCGGAATGAATAGCTCTATCAAGAAAATACTTTCTGGTGCTGCTCTATGCTGCATGCTCTTTGCAGCTTTTATTGATGCAGCCAATGCAGCAGATGGAGTTCTCCCCACCCCTTCAGGCCTGATTGCTGAAAATAAAATTATCACAGACGGAGCGCCACTGGCCGGTGTTATTGCAAATATTTTTGCGCTTGATTTTCTCAAAAGTGATGGCATCGATGTGCGGGTCAATGAGACTGATGCGGCACGCGGCATGTACAGCCTTATCTATAAAACCTGTGACATCGCCAACACGACAAGAAGGATTCACCCTGATGAGCTGGCTGAGGCAGGAAAACGCGGGATCAATCCGGTTGAACACCTTATTGCACAGGATGCCATCGCCATTGTTGTTCATCCGGCTAATCCCCTTAAGGGCCTGACTGTCGATCAAATCCGCAAGATCTATGACGGGACCTACAGTAACTGGAAACAGGTTGGCGGGCTGAATCGTCCCATCGTGCGACTTCAGCTTGATCGCGCAAGCGGAACCCAGGAAACCTTCTCGGAACTGGTTATGAAAAAGCGTCCGGTAACCCGGAGAACCGTAACACTGTTAAGTATTCGCTGGGTCAAAAGTTATATCACCACAACACCCGACGCCATCGGATTTATAGACCATGGTCTGGTTGACCGTTCAGTCAAGGCTCTTCTGGTCAATGGTATTGAGCAGTCAGCACAGCACATAACGGACCATACCTATCCGCTCGGGCTTAATCTCTATATGTACACAAACGGCCAACCTGTCGGAGTTCTCAAGAGGTTCGTTGAATATGCAAAAACAGCTCTGGGTCGCGAGTCGCTGAGAGCGCACGGATTTATTCCCGGTGATTGAGCGTCGGAAGGGAGTCGGTGCTCAAAAACGGTTTTGGCGCCATACCGATAAGACAAAAATGATGGATATGTATAAAAAAGTATCAATGACGGTCTCCTCCGGGCTCTGCGGGGTAATGATATCCGTCTGATGAAAAAGAGCGACAAACCTGACGCACTGCGGGTTGATTCCCGTGCAATGATGTTTTCAGGAGCCGGTATACTCCGTTATGCTCTCCGCCGCTGTTGTGTATTGCTCTCTGTTGTTTCTGTTTTGGCCCTGCAACCGCTTCCGGCACTGGCAAAAACCGCGGCCGAGGTGTTTCGGGAAGTTTCGCCAAGTGTTGTCGTGGTTCATGCCTATGACAATAACGGCAGGCTTCAGAGTATGGGTAGCGGCATTGTTCTCTCTTCCGGACAGGTGGTGACCAATTATCATGTCATTGAAAAAGCAGCGCGGCTGATGGTTATCTATCAGGGTCGGGAGTATACGGCCAAAGCCGGCTATACCGATCGCTTCAGGGATGTATGCTCGCTTGTGGTTTCCGGACTACAGGGTTCGCAAATCACCTTTGGAAATACAAGTCAGCTCAGGGTAGGGGAGAAGGTCTATGCGATAGGCTCTCCGCAGGGATTGGAACTGACCTTTTCCGACGGCATTATCTCGGGCTTGCGTGCTGTTGATAAAGGCTACTATATCCAGACAACGGCGCCGATTTCACTCGGTTCAAGCGGGGGTGGACTTTTTGATGAACATGCCCGCTTGATAGGCATCGCAACCTATTTTTTTAAACAGGGTCAGCAGTTGAATTTTGCACTGCCCGTTGAGTGGATAATCGATCTGCCAAGCAGGCATGTTGTTCAGACTAAAGTCAATGCCGGTGATATCGATAAAATCAATCAGGTCAACGCGTTTGAGGAAAAACAGGATTGGGCAGGTATGATTCAGTTCTGCCTGCAGTGGACAAAACAGATGCCGGCAAGCAGTGACGCCTGGGGATATTTAGGATTTGCCTATCTGCAGAAAGGAGAGTTAACATTGGCAATCGAGGCGTATCAGGCGGCTGTCCGTCTTCGTCCTGATTATGCACACTACTGGGCTGATCTTGGGGTTGCCTACGGCCGGGAGGGTCAGTATGAAAGAATGATAGCGGCTTACCGGCAGGCAGTAAGGAACAATAATGAATATGCTCTCGCGTGGATCAATCTTGGAATTGCCTATATACAGAATGGAAGCTACTTGCAGGCCGTCGAGGCATATCAGCAGGTGGTGAGGATCACACCCGGTGATGCCTCTTCCTGGTATAACATGGGTAGTGCCTACAGCGAAGCAGGGCATTACCCGGAAGCTGTCGAGGCTTACCGGCATGCGGTGCTGCTCTCTCCAGGCAATATCCAGTATTTGATTAATCTGGGAAGGGCTTACGGAATGGCCGGTCAGAAGAACAAACAGTTTGAAGCCTACAGAGAGGCTCTTCAGATCAAACCGGATTATGCTGATGCATGGGTTTTCCTGGCTATCGCCAATGGTGAGGCTGGTCATGAAATTGATATGCGGGAGGCATACCAGAGGGCTCTTCTCATCAATCCTGATCACAATACAGCACTCTTCAACCTTGGCAAGGATTATCTGGAACAAGGCAATCAAAAGAAAGGCATGGAGTTATACTCCCGCCTGAAGAGGCTCAATCCCGAACTTTCTCAGCTCTTCTACAACAGTTTTTACAAGCTTATGTTTCCGAAAAAAGCCGGTTAAAAAGTAGTTGTGCAGTGGCGGATAACCCGGTCGTTATCTGCCGGTTGTTGAAGATAGACCTGCGAGGTGCAATTGTTTCCGGTCAGGTTCGGTTGTAGGGGGAACATGGATATAGAGCAAAGATCTTTTGACGGGTCAATCATAAAAAAGGATAAAGCAGATGAATGCCGGAATAAGAGGAACACACAGACTCGTCTGTCGAATTATTACCTGTATGAGCCTGCTTTGTGCCTGTCAGGTTTCACCGGAGCTTTCGGCTGCTGAACTGCCGTCCGCAGTGCGGGTTGATTATGCCGACTATAATCCGCTCAGTTATGTCGTGAAAAAATTCGGATGGCTGGATAAGGAGTTTCAGGCTGACGATATTTCTGTGCGTTGGGTTTATAGCGGGGGAAGCAACAATGCACTGGAACACTTGAACAGCGGAAAAATTGATTTTGCATCCGCAGCCGGACTGGCTTCAGTGTTGAGCAGGGCGAACGGTAAACCGATCAGGGCGGTCTACGTTTTTTCTCATCCGGAGTGGATCTCCCTTGTTGTCACCCGTGATTCGCCCATCACCTCTGTTTCGGATCTGAAGGGGAAGAGAGTAGCGGCAACCCCGGACACCGATCCCTATTTTTTTCTGCTGCGTGCACTCGCCGAGGCCGGTTTGCATAAGAGCGATGTTACTCTTGTTCCTCTGCAGCATCAGGAGGGGCGGGCAGCGCTTGAACACTTTGAGGTTGACGCCTGGGCCGGAGGTGATCCCTACAGTGCTTCAAGCCAACTGGAGAGCGGTTCCCGTGTGATATACCGGAACATGGCATTCAACAGCAACGGGTTTTTGAACATAACGGAATCATTTGCAGCTCGCTATCCCGATGTGGTGTTACGAGTTATCAAGATCTATGAACGGGTTCGCAGGTGGGCGATCCGCCACCCTGATGAACTTGCGCTGATTTATGCAGATGAAGCCGGACTCTCTTTGCAGGTTGCAAGAGTGATACTGAGCAGGGTGGATTTTTCGCGACCGGTTCCTGGTCCGGATGATATTAACCGATTGAAGAGTGCAGTGCCGTTGCTTGTGCATGAAGAGCTGGTCGAAAAAGGAACCGGGATGAACAGCGTTGTTGACGAGCTGGTCGATTCCAGTTTTGCATCAAAGCAGGTGAGAGCATGTTGCGGAAAGCAAATGAAGCAATAAGGGCGCTCAATTTTTCGGATTGATTCGACACAAAAGATGCACAAAAAGCGCTGTTACAATTGCCCGGGAATACGGTCGTAGTGGCATGCACTATAACCATCTGTCGAAACTCTTTTTCCCGGACGCAATAAGCGGTATATTCTTCCCGGTACTCCGCTCTTTTGTCGAGCGCGAACCTTATCACCTAACCCTGCCGTTTCATGAGTGAGAGCAATTCCGCCAACACCGGTGAGGAACGGTTGAGCGGTGTGGTTGAAAAGGTGAGTTTTTTTAGCCCGGCATCAGGATTTGCAGTGCTTCGGCTTCTTGTCCATGGTCAGCGTGAAGCGGTGACGGTTGTAGGGGTTGTGGCTTCAGTGACAACGGGGCAGCATGTTGAGGCGTTCGGTCTCTGGCAGAATGATAAAACGTGGGGTATGCAGTTCAAGGCAAGCCGTCTTGCGGTCATTCCCCCCGATACCCTTGAAGGGGTCGGCAAATATCTTGCCTCCGGTATGGTAAAGGGGATTGGTCCCCATTTTGCCAAAGTGCTCATCCAGGCCTACGGCATGGATGTTTTTACGGTTATCGAGACTCACCCTGAACGACTGCTTGAACTGCCGGGTATCGGCAGAAAGCGTCTGGAGCAGGTTGTTGCAGCCTGGTCCGAGCAGAAGGCTGTCCGGGAGATCATGGTGTTTTTGCAGTCTCACGGAGTAGGTACGGCCCGTGCGGTCAAAATCTACAGAACCTATGGTGAAGAGGCGATCTCGGTGGTCTCTTCCAATCCCTACAGGCTTACCCTTGATATTCAGGGGATTGGATTCAAAACAGCTGATCAGATTGCCCGAAACATCGGTATCGCTTCAGATTCTCCCCTGAGGGCGCGGGCAGGAGTTGCTTATGTTCTTCAGGAGCTCTCATTGGAGGGCCATTGCCGGGTTCCCGAACCGATGCTGCTTGAAGCGGCCAAACGTCTTCTCTCTATTCCGGTTCAGGTGCTTGAGCATGCCATAACTGAAGAGCTCTCCATCGGTACTCTTGTTGCCGTTGGTAATGCGGGTGAGAGGAGTTTTTACCTTGAAGCACTTTTTCGAGCAGAGAGCCGGGTTGCTGACAGTATTCACCGGATTCTCAAGGGGAAACTTCCCTGGGGAACGCTGGAGCCGCTGAAATCCATTCTTGCAGCCGAAGAACACTCCGGGATTGAACTTTCAGACTCCCAGCGCAGCGCTGTGGCACTTGCCCTTACCAGCAAGCTGATTGTCATCACCGGCGGTCCCGGTGTTGGTAAAACCACCATTATTAATACGATCCTGTCAATACTCGGCAGCGGAGCATTGAAATTCGTTCTTTGCGCTCCTACAGGAAGAGCGGCCAAACGGCTTTCCGAAGCGACCGGCCGGGAAGCCAGAACCATTCACCGCATCCTTGAGTTTGATCCCCATGCAGGCGACTTTAAGCGTACTTTCGGTAATCCGCTGCAGGCTGATGTGGTCATTGTCGATGAAGCTTCCATGATCGACGTTGTGCTGATGAGCAAGCTGCTGGCAGCCATTCCGGATCATGCAGCGCTCATGCTTGCCGGAGATGTTGACCAGCTTCCCCCGGTCGGACCGGGATTCGTGCTTTCAGACATGATCAGTTGCGGAGCACTTCCTGTGGTAAGGCTTACCGAGATATTCCGTCAGGCACAGAGCTCCATGATCATTGTCAATGCTCACCGTATCAACAGAGGGGAACCGGTTCTGCCGACATTCAGGGCTGGTGCGTCCGTTGTGGCTGAACTTTCCGATTTCTACGTTGTTCCGGCCCTGAGCACCGAAGATATTAATCGTCGTCTGCTGCAGGTGATCATTGAGCGCATTCCCCTGCGCTTCAATCTTGATCCCATGAAAGATATTCAGGTGCTGACTCCAATGAACCGGGGCTCTCTTGGAACGAAGGCGCTGAATACCCTTCTTCAGGAAGCCCTGAATCCTCACCCCTCCGGAAAAATCGTGCGTTTCGGTACCACCTATGCAGCAGGCGACAAGGTGATCCAGATGGTCAACAACTATGACAAGGAGGTCTTCAACGGCGATATCGGAGTTGTTTATACCGTAAACGAGGAGGATGATTCGCTCTGTGTCCGCTATGACGGAAGGGATGTGCCTTACGAATTTGGAGAACTTGACGAAATTGCACTGGCCTATGCCATCACCATTCATAAAAGTCAGGGGTCGGAGTATCCGGCAGTGGTGATACCGCTCTCCATGCAGCACTTTTCGCTGCTGGAACGCAACCTTATCTATACGGCGGTCACCAGGGCAAGGAAGCTGGTCATGATTATCGGTGAGCCGAGGGCGCTTGCCATGGCCATCGGCAACAAGCGCTCTTCCGAGCGCTTGACCGGATTGACAGCCATGATTTCAGAGAGGATGGGGGGCGGTTGATTCTGGATTTTGAATGTTGAATTTTGGATTGGCAAAGGAAGTCTTGTGGCCACGAAATAGACGAAATTGCACGAAAGGAAGAGGTGAAGGGATCTCTATCTTTGTTCGGGATGACACCTCCGGGACTGTCATCCCGAACGTCAGAGAGGGATCTGATTCAGGGTATGAGCTTTCGGCCGAGAGATGACACCGGGGCGTGATCGTTCTGCTTTTTTGTTATATTGCGTCCCGAGTATTCCACTACATCATTACATACGGAGCAACTCATCCGGCATTTCCCAAATAATCAGCGCTGTTTTATGAAGATAGTGAAGACATTAAACCTGGTACGTCTCTCCATGTTCCAGATGGGTTTAGGACTCATGCTTGGCTTCATTCAGGATATTCTGAACCGGGTCATGATCAAGGAGCTGCTCTTGCCGGCAACGATTGCACTGGGGCTGATCAGCCTCAAGGAGCTGCTTGCCATTTTCGGTGTCAAGGTATGGATCGGCAACCTTTCCGACCGGCTGAGTGTTTTCGGTTACCGCAGGACACCCTACATCCTTCTCGGGCTGTTGAGCTGCATTGTTGCCTTTGTACTTTCCCCGACAGCGGCCTATGAAGTGAAGATAGGGGGGACCGCCTTCTCGGAGATGCTTCCGGCTCTTCTGACCGATGCAGGCCTCTGGAAACTGGCCTTCATTTTTCTCATGTTCGGTTTCGGCCTGCAGGTTGCGACCACCTCCTATTACGCACTGATTGCCGATGTTGTGCCCGAAGAGCATATCGGCAAGGTCACCGGAGCAAGCTGGACCCTCATGGTTCTGACGGCTATTATTTCAAACTGGAACATTGGGAACTATTTGACGGTATATACTCCTGAACGGCTCACAGAGATGGCTGAAATCGGCGGTCTCATTACCCTCTTTTTCGGACTGGTGGCCATACTTGGTGTGGAAAACCGCAATGCAGAGGCTGCCGGGGGCAAGGCCAAGCACAGTATCAGTTTTGCCCAGTCGGTGCGCCTGCTCTCTTCATCGCCGAGGACCCTGCAGTTCGCCCTCTATATTTTTATCTCCATCTTTGCCCTGTTTGCCAACGAAGTGGTTATGGATCCTTTTGGAGCTGAAGTGTTCGGGATGCCGGTTTCCGCCACCACCAAGCTTTTCAAGCCGATGATGGGCGGAACCCAGCTCATTTTTATGGTGATTACCGGTTTTCTGCTTTCACGGATCGGCTTCAAGCGGGGAGCCTATTTCGGTAATACCTTCAGCGCGATCGGATTCGCCGTCATCATCGCTGCCGGTTTTATGCTGGATCAGACCCTGCTTCGTATCGGACTTGTTGTTACCGGCATGGGTCTCGGTGCAGCAAGCGTTTCCAACATCTCCATGATGATGAACATGACAGCGGGGCGCAGCGGAATCTATATCGGTCTCTGGGGTACCGCCCAGAGCCTTGCCATCTTCATTGGCCACTCCGGCGCAGGGGTCATCCGCGATGTGATCTATACCCTCTCCAGCAACCACATGTTTGCCTATGCAGCCATTTTTGTGATCGAGATTATCGCCTTTACAGCATCGAGCGTGGTGCTGCCCCATATTTCAAAAGAGGCCTTCGAGGCCGAGAGCGAAGCGAAAATGTCGGAATTCGCCAATGCAGCGAAGGTCGGTTGAAGGAACAAGGGAATCACCCATCATGAAATACGTTTTTGGTCCGGTATCGTCAAAACGCCTCGGTCAATCACTTGGTGTTGATCTGCTCCCCCCGAAAAGCTGCACATGGAACTGTCTTTACTGCCAGTTGGGAAAAACCAGAGCAGTTGCTACAGAGCGGCAGGAGTTTTTTCCGCGTGAAGCGGTACTTGAGGAGATACGCCGGGCGCTGGAAGTCAACACCGCACTTGACTGGATTACCTTTGTCGGTTCCGGTGAAACTATGCTCTACAAGGGGATTGGCTGGCTGATCACTGAGGTAAAAAAACTCACCACGGTACCTGTTGCGGTCATTACCAACGGATCGCTCTTCTCTCTTCCGGAAGTTCGCCGGGAGCTGCTTGAGGCAGATGCGGTGCTCCCTTCTCTCAACGCCGGTTCGGAGGCTCTGCACACCCGGATCGACAGACCGGCTCCGGGCCTTACGTTCAGCAAGCATATTGATGGACTTGCCGCATTCAGAAAGGAGTATCAGGGCCGTCTCTGGATTGAGGTGATGCTGCTCGGAGGAATCAACGACTCCGATGAAGCGCTTCATGATCTCGCCGCTGCTCTCAAGGATATCAATCCCGATATGGTTCATCTTCTCCTCCCGACCCGTCCGGCTCCCGAGCAGGAGGTCCATCTCCCCTCTCCGGAGAGGATTCAGCGTGCTATCGCCATTCTCTCGGAAGTTGTCACTGTTGTTGATCCGGTTAAAGGGAGCATGAACCTGCAGGGTGCATCCGATCTTCTCAAGGCGGTTACCGCCATTGCTACACGCCATCCCGTACAGCAGCGTGAACTGGAGAAAGCCATTGCCGACTGTTTTGAGGGTGACAGTGATAAAGCCGGCAGGGTAATGGAGGAACTGCTCGAAACCGGAACATTTACGAAGGTTGAGCATGCCGGGGAGATCTACTGGACGATCAGGGTGGCGTCTGTCTGAGAGAAAAAAAGCCCGGAGCTTGCCGGGCTTTTTGATTCATGCTCTGGAGAACAGCCGTTGATCCAGGTGTTTTATTATCGCTCTCCGCCTCTTCTCTCCTGCTCCCGACCACCCTCATGACCTCGTTTATTGTTATCTCGCCGCTCTCCTGACTCCCTGCGCTCTTCTTGTCGTCGGGAATCCCGGTGGTGGCGCATTCCATGGTTGTCCTGCCATTAGGCGCTGCAGCCGGTTAATGGGCACCGCTATTAATTTATTCCTCGATTCGATTGCTTCGTTGGGCGGTGCTCGAAATCCTCAAGTACTCCGTGTACATTCCGGTTTCTGCGCTCCGTCCGCCTCACACTCAAATCGCTCACGACAAGTAATAGAGGTGCCCTAATGCTAAAAGGAGAGTGAGTACCACGGTTTTTTTCATGATAAGCTCCTGTGATTTCATGTGACCTTTTGATTCTCAGACCGTAGTGTGCGTAAATATAATCAGTAAAAATCCGCCATAACAGTCATCTCTCTGTTTTGGTAAAACGGCAGTGATGGATCAGAAGCGTAACTGTTTGTCTTTTTATTGAAAGAGATGCGCAGGAAATAACTGCCAAAGAGCGTCATAACTGTTATAAACCCGGAACACCCTGGTTTATAACACACTCAGAAACGAAAGAATACCGTTGTTGGCATCACTCAATCATTGGTAAACAGGAACATCACTATGAAAAAACAGATCTGGCTGGCGGCAGGAGTTGCATGCATGCTTTTCGCTCAACCCGCTACGGAAGCAAAGGCGGAAGTAAGTATTCATATCAGTGCGGGGGAGCGGGTTCCGGCTTTTGCTCTTGACAGGCGGCCAAGCTTTATTGCGCTGCCCGGTCGGGGATTTTCGGTGTCGGTAGGTATTCCCTATGATATCATCTCTTTCGGAAATCTCTACTACATCTATCAGGACGGCTACTGGTACAACTCTCCGACCTATCGTGGTCCATGGGTCATTGTCAGGGATCACAATCTTCCCTACGGGATCAGACGTCATCGCATGGATGATATAAGAAGATATCGTGACATCGAGTATCGCAGGTTTGACCGCCGCCATAACGACAATCGCAGGTTCGACAGAAATGGCCGGAACGACAGATACAATGATAACCGGGGTGTCGATCGCAACGACAACAGGTACAGTGAGAACCGTCAGGTGAACGGAAATGACCGGAATAATGATAATCGCCAGGGAGAGGGGAATAATCGAAACAACGATAACCGCCGTTAAGAGAGGGTAAACGATAACCGCGATGTGTTTACCTTTCTGACAAGAGCAAAGGCCGGGCGGGTAGTCCCGGCTTTTTGTCATCCGGTTCCGGAGTGTAACTATTGAAAGGGTAAAGGGGTGTTAAACCAGATAAAAAAGGAGAGACCATGAGACTTAAGGCACTCGGTATGGCGATACTTATGGTGTTTTTTGCGATGGAGGCAGGAGCTGAAAGCAACGTTGGAGCGTATAGTGTCGAGACTGTTGAAGACCACGCAAGGGTAAAAAGTTTCAGGTATCAATCGTATGATGAGCGCTATCTGGACGCCGGGGATCAGGCTAACAGTGAACTACTCTCCCGCCAGAAAACAGACATGCTGCTCTCCCAGGTACCAAAAGGAGGAGCTGTAGTGGTTGAACTGCTTGGGGCTGAATGGAGAATGGCAAACGGAACCAACTGGACCTTTATTATTGCCGACCGATCAGGCAACCTCCTTTTCCGCTCAAAAGGGCATAATTACATTGAGCCACCTCCGGCTTTTGAAACAACAAAAACCGTTGTTAAAACCCGTCACAGAGTGATCGTTAAACATGAAGAGCGAGCGGTAGCTCCGGAAAAGACTGCTTTTGGCGACCGGGTCTTTGTTGTCAATGATACCATAGAGATACCTGTTGCTCTGCCTGCAACCTTCAAAGTCATTGTTCTTGACAACATCAATAATAAACGCTGTACCTGGGTGTTGACGAAAACAGGATATTAACCCGGTTATTCCCCTTCGTACTCTGCCCAGTTATTCGGAGTCTCGTACCAGCGGATCTGTTTGAGTGCAACTCCTTCCGGCAGGTTACAGCGGATCTGATTGAAGGCCCATTTTGCCAGACACTCGGCTGTAGGCGGTTCTTCGGTTACAAGAACCCGCGAATTGCGTTTCAGAATAAAGTCGAGATCTTCATGGTCATGCTTCCATACCGCAAATCCGTGATCGAGTTTGTCGTGGATATGCTCCACCATAACCTCTTTCAGAAACTTGAAATCCATCACCATCCCTTCCTCTCCGTCACCCTCCCGGTCGATCAGCCTCCCTTCGACGGTGGCAACAACCACACCACGGTGGCCGTGCAGCTGATTGCAGAATGAAAAGCTGTTGGGCAGTGTATGGCCGTAATCAATCTCGATTTTTCGTGAAATACGCATCGGGTTGGTAAAAAGATTCTCTTTTTCTTTTTCTCTGTAGCATGCAAAGTGTACGCAAAAAAATGGTTTTTAGCGAATCTTCCCGTATTGTGCGTTTATTCTGCATGCAGGTAAATGCTTAATTCGCCATAAGAGGTTTCCATTCAGGTTTTGGTGCGTAAAACCCCTGTTTTTTTATAACTTCAGGAGCTGTAGCTGTTTCGGCCATGAACCTTTTGTGAGAGCAGGCGGTAGTACAGTAGGGCAGCGCTTATTTACTCCCGGTGTCGGAAAACCCGGGATTTCCGGAATTATTTATTGCGGTACGGAGCCGCATGTATACCTATGGCAGCAGACATTAAACAGATCTGGTCGGAAATTGTCCGGGAGGCTGCGAGCGAGTGCCTTCGTGATCCTGAAATAAAGATTTTTCTTGAGCAGCATATTTTGCGCTTTGATGATTTCGGCTCATCGCTGGCAATGCTGCTCTCCGTAAAGCTTGGTTCCAAGCATTTTCCTCCGCCGGTCTTGCAGGGGCTTTTTGATCAGTTTTATCGTCAGTGCCCTGAGCAGGTCGAGTATGCGGTATATGATCTTGAGGCAACGCAGCAGCGTGATCCTGCGGCGGTACACTATTTTGAGATCATGCTCTTTCTGAAAGGGTATCAGGCACTACAGGCCTACCGGCTGGCACACTGGTTATGGATGCAGGGGCGCAAGACCATGGCCTATTTTATCCAGAATCGAATGTCGGAGGTTTTTGCTGTTGATATTCATCCGGCGGCAGTGATCGGAAAAGGTATTTTTCTTGATCATGCAACCAGCCTTGTTATTGGTGAAACGGCAGTTGTTGATGATAATGTGTCGCTCCTCCATGAGGTGACGCTTGGCGGGACCGGCAAGGAGAGCGGCGACCGCCATCCGAAGGTACACAGGTCGGTAATGATCGGCGCCGGAGCAAAGATTCTCGGTAATGTTGTAATCGGAGAAGGTTCAAAGGTCGGGGCCGGAAGTGTGGTTCTTGATGATGTTCCGCCGCACTACACGGTTGTCGGCGTTCCGGCCCAGATTGTCGGTAAAACAGAGGTGCAGGAGCCCGCTCTCGATATGAACCAGAGAGTTGATCCGGCCAAACCCTGAATACGTTCAGGGCACCCCCCAGGGAAACTCAGGCCCGGAAGGTGTTCAGTATACTCTCCCTGTACCGTTCCAGCCGTTCCCTGATCTCCTCAAGATGATCCCCTCCGAGTTTTTCAAGCAGGGCGTTGGCTATGACCGGTGCCACAACCGCTTCTGCCACCACTCCTGCTGCAGGGACTGCGCAGGTATCACTGCGTTCAAAGCGTGAAAGCGTCGGTTGCAGTGTTTCAAGATCAAAGGATTGAAGGGGAGTGACCAGCGAAGAGATCGGCTTCATCGCGGCCCGAAGATGAATGGTCTGTCCGCTTGACATGCTTCCTTCGAGTCCGCCTGCCCGGTTGGTTTTTCTCTGAACTCCGTTTTCCCCGGAAAGGTGAAATTCGTCGTGTACCTGTGAACCGGGTTTCCTGGCGTTTTCAAATGCCGTTCCTATCTCCACGCCCTTGATGGCCTGGATGGAGATGATTGCGGCAGCAAGCGCCGCATCAAGCCGCCGGTCGTGCTGGACATAAGAGCCAAATCCCGGGGGCACTCCTGTGATGAAAATCTCGATGATTCCCCCAAGGGTGTCTCCGTGCTCTTTTGCTGCGTCTATTGCGGCAAGAGCGGCGGTTTCTGCCTGCCTGTCGAGCATTCGTACCGGTGAGCGGTCAGCCTCTGCTGAAACCGTTTCTGCTCCTTTTTCGAGGAGCGACGCAAGCTGTGGATGGAGTGCCGGTTCCGATGCCGGGCCGATGGCTGAAATATAGCTGCCGATCTCTATACCGAGTGAACGGAGAAAGAGGCGGGCAAGGGTTCCCGAGGCAACCCGTGCGGCAGTTTCACGTGCCGAAGAGCGTTCGATAACCGGACGGATATCGTCAAAACCATACTTGATCCGTCCTGCCAGATCGGCATGGCCCGGTCGTGGAATGGTGATTTTTGCCGGTGTCGCATCAGGTTTTTCAAACTGGGCCATTGTTGTTGTCCAGTTCTCCCAGTCGCGGTTTCTGATGACCAGTGTTACCGGTGAACCGATGGTTTTGCCGAACCGTACACCGGAGAGCACTTCAGCCTTGTCGGTCTCGATTTTCATCCGTCCGCCCCGCCCGTGTCCCTGCTGGCGGCGTGCCAGTTGTGCGTTGATCTCTTCCGGTGTTACCGGAACGCCTGCGGGCAGCCCTTCGACTATTGCCGAAAGAGCGGGGCCGTGGGATTCGCCGGATGTCAGGTATCGTATCATACTATTGAAAAATCTATTACGAGCTTTGATTGTTGCAAGCCATTTACCGTTCACTCAAACGGTGCACTGCGATTTAATTGAAATTCAAGAGAAAGCCCGGCTGTATCCTCATTGTACAGCCGGGCTTTCGTATTCGGATTTGAACGTTACCAAAAGGCTCAACGAAGTAATTTGGCAGCCTCTTTGGCATAGTAGGTAAAGATAAGGTCGCCACCGGCACGTTTCATGCAGAGAAGCGACTCCATCATGACCCTTTTTTCATCGATCCATCCACGTTCTGCAGCAGCCTTGACCATGGAGTATTCTCCCGAGACGTGGTAGATGGCCACAGGAACATCAAAGCGCTCTTTGGTGCGCCAGACGATGTCGAGATAGGCAAGACCGGGTTTAACCATGACGATATCAGCACCTTCCATGATGTCGAGTTCAATCTCTTTCATCGCTTCATCGGTGTTGCCGGGGTTCATCTGATAGGTTGTTTTATCTCCGAACTGGGGTGCGGAGTGCAGGGCATCGCGGAACGGGCCATAAAAACTTGATGCGTATTTGGCAGCATAGGAGAGAATGCCGATATCGGAGAAGCCTGCATCGTCAAGCGATTCACGGATTGCGCCGATACGGCCGTCCATCATGTCGCTCGGTGATACGAAATCAGCTCCGGCATTGGCATGGGAGATCGCCATTTTACAGAGTACTTCGACTGTTTCGTCGTTGAGTATGATGCCGTCCCTTACCAGACCGTCATGTCCGAAAGGGGTAAACGGGTCGAGCGCAACATCGGTCATGATGCACAGATCAGGCACCTTTGCCTTGATTGCACGCAGAGCCTCCTGAATGATGCCCTTTTCGTTATATGATTCGCTGCCATCCTCGGTTTTCTGTTCGGGAATACCGAACAGGTCGATTGACTGGATGCCGAGATCCCAGAGCTCCTGGCACTCTTTCACTGCTTTGTCGATGGAGTAACGGAAGCTTCCGGGCATGGAGGCGACCTCTTCAACAACATTGGTTCCCGGGCAGACAAAGAGCGGATAGACAAGATCGTTGACCGTCAGAGTTTTTTCCTGCACAAGGTTTCTGATCGCAGCAGATTTGCGCAGTCTTCTTGGGCGGTGGACAATATTGAGTAAATCGAGCTGGCTCATGGATGAAGACGAATTAGGGTTTTAAAAAGCCAAAAATAGTAAAATCCATGAACTTCCGGAAGCAATACCAAGAAATACCCATGGTTAAGGCGTTGTTCCGCTCTTTAAGCCGGGAAGGAAATTGTGGTAAATATTTTTAAAAAAAGATGTGTAAAATCATTGTTAATAAATCGGTCATTTCAAATCTTTTTTCTATTAAAGTTATATTGAAGGTGATTATAAGCCCCACTCGCTTTTCAAAAGATTTACCATCGATATAGAGCGTTTATGTAGTAACGGGGATCGTATCCCCTTGAGGCATTTAATAGAGTTCAAAAATAAGAAAAAAGAAAAATAACAGGAGAATATCATGAGCAAGCATGCAGTGAACAGTGGTCTTATCCATGAATTACGGATACCCATTCAGACTCAGCCGGTAACTCGGCTGCCGATACAGCGGAGTATCAAACGGACCAAAAAAGAGCCGGGCGTTCTTACCCATAATCCGGGAAAAAAAGCATTCACCCTTTTTTTTAACGGGGATAATCTTCCTGTTGAGGCAACAACTCTTCAGGCTGTTTCTGTTGACTCCGTTGAAGAGGCCTCAGAGTATCTGCTGCTCCTTGGTGAAACATGCGAGATTTATCTCTCTGTAGAATATCGTATCGACAATCCGGAACTCTATGCTTCACTCAGATCCCTCTCCTATCCCTCTCTGAGTGATTGGCCATCCCTTGCTGTTGAGAGGGCTGTCTTTTTGATGCAGAAGCTCCCTTTTGACCTGAAAAGCCTCGTAAAGAGTCCTATTGCCATAACCTCGGATGATCAGTTGCCCGGGAGGATCGACCAGAAATTTGTGCATAAAAAAAACAAAGCCAATGTTCTCGTTTCAGAGATCTTTTCTGCCGGAAAGCTGATCTATTTCAATATGCTTGACGATACTGATGAGCTGATTTTCGATCATGCTTCGGACCATGTACAGGGAATGCTGATGCTTGAAGCTTTGAGGCAGGGGGCAGTCGCCATGACACATATTCTGGGGCTCTCTTTTGACGGACAACTTGCGCTGCTGAACTATAATACTAATTTTTTTCATTATCTTGAGCGGGACACTCCGGTTGTGCTCCGGGCGTTTGGCAGTTTTGCCCGGGACGAGAAATCTGAAGACAGGAATATTACGGTCTATATCCAGGTGATGCAGTGGGGGAAGGTTTGCGCTGACGCTACCCTGACCGCCTGTGCTTTCGGGAGTACCCAGCGGTACCAGCAGCAGAAAGAGCGGATTGAAAAAATATCATCAAGAAGCAAAATGCAGTTCAAAGCAAAAGTCAGCAGGATTCATGAAGTTCAATCTACTCTGAAATGCGCGTAGCCGTAGTCGGAGGAGGGATTTCAGGGATTGCTGCCGCTTTTTACCTTACCCGGCGCAATATCAAGGTCGATCTCTACGAAGCTGAAGAGCGTATAGGCGGCAGGATCGGCAGTGAATTGCTGAATGGCCGCTGGCTTGATTTCGGAGGCAAGAATGTCGGTAAAAATTACCGCCTTTTCCGTGACTTTGTTGGCGCATGCGGTTTGCATGATTATGAGTATTTCGGTTTCAATACATCGCAGATTGTTGACGGAAAGGTTGTCAAAATCAACAAGGAGGGGGCGAAACTGCTCAACACCCTCCGCTTTATGCGTTTATGCGGTCTTGACGGCATCCGGAAGCTTTATCCGCATGTTCAGGCCATTCAGAAGGACCGCAGCGAGGGAGTACTCAACAGTGACTATTTCATCAGAGTTGCTGAACAGTATGACCACCTCTCACTGGCCGGTTATTTGAAAGAGCCCTGTGTAAGTCATGTTGTAAGGCCGGTTACCGTTCGCATGAATGGTGCGGAGCCGGATGAGTGTTATCCGGGAAATTTCGGATCAAACCTCGCTCTTGTGCTCGACAGCTATGAGCAGTTGAAAACCGGCATGCATGGAATGCTCGATGCCTTTCAGGATTTTGCTGTAAATGGTTCGCTCCGTATTCTTTCCGGCCACAGGGTCACGTCACTTTCCCGCGATCCGGGCTCACCGCTCATCAAGCTGGGTTACCTGCATGAAGGTGTTGCCGGAACGGCAGCGTATGATCGTGTAATTTCCGCACTGCCTGCCATCCGGTTGAGTGTGCTTCTTGATTCTCTGCTGCCGGATGCTTCAGCCCTGCTCCGGAAAGTCCGGTATTATCCTGTAGCGATTGCCATTGTGAAATACCATCGTGCGGTTTTTACCTCATCGCAGCGTGCCATGGTGTTCGACCACACCTATCCGCTGAGTAATGCCGGAGCATACGGTATCAATGATCTGGATCTGGTGCGTTATACCTTTAGCGGAAGGGTAGCGCGTTCGGTTATTTCAGGCTCCTCGGTTCCTGAAGAGGTTATCTCCCTCGGTGAGAAAATTGCCGGACCATGGTTTACCATCAGCGACAACAAAAGAGAGTCCTTTGCATACCGCTATATCGCTGAAGGATTGTGTGCCTATTCGCCTATGCATCACCGGCTGCTTCATGAGATTGATCAAAAGCTTGATCAGTTTGCCGGATTCGGCGCAACCGGCGATTATCGACGGGGAGCCTCTATCGAAGCATGCTTCAGGGCTGCCGGCGAGTGCGTTGACAAACTACTTGACGGAGTGCATTGAAGCTGTTATCCTACATAAAAAAGAGTATCAGGGAAGGCACCCAGGTATCAAAATTCAATACCCTTGCTGCCGCTTTGCTTGGTGCACCGGCTCATTTCTTTTTTTACTTCACCTTCAAGTACGGATTTCATCTTCCTTATGAAAATTTCACCCTTCGTCTGATTGCAACCCTTCTCTGTCTTTCCGTGTTATTCAAAGACCGATTTCCTGAATTTATAAATCGTAATTTCCCCTGGTTCTGGCACGCTTTTCTCATTTTTGTTCTCCCCTTTATTTTTACGGTCAATCTTGTCATGAATAATTTCCATGAGCTCTGGCTCTACTGGGAAATTTTCATGCTCTTTGTGTTGATATCGTTTGTGCCCAACTGGCTGATGTTTCTCATCGACCTCATTATCGGTGTTGCCGGTGCCATTCTCTTATATTTTCTCTCGGTACCTCACATTGAACTCCATCCGACCTTCAATATTCCCCTTTATGCCATTGTAATCACCTTTACCATTGTTGCCGGTATCGGGTTCAGCTACAGTAACAAAAAAGGGATAATGGCTCTCGAAAGAAACAATGCCCTGCAGGCTCTTGCCGGGGGAATCGCTCATGAGATGCGCAATCCTCTCGGGCAGATACGCTATAATTTTGATGCCATTCAGCAGGAGCTTCCGTTCTATCATCCCGAGAGTGATTTTTCTTCGATTCCGGTCAGCGGTGTCGAACGAATCTATCAACGGGTTGCCCAGGGGCAGATGGCCGTTAACCGGGGTATACAGGTTATTGAGATGATTCTTGAAGAGGTGAAGGATAGCGCCTCTTCAAAGAGCACCTTTTCCTTTTATTCCATATCTGCGGTCACTCATAAGGCGCTTGATGAGTACAGTTATGAATCGGAGGAGGAGCGTCAGAAAGTGCATTTTCAGGACGGGGAAGACTTTATGTTTCGGGGTGCGGAGAACATGTTCATCTTTGTGCTCTTTAATCTCATCCTCAATGCGCTCTATTTTTTACGATCATTTCCCGGCGGTCGTATTGATATTCGCCTGCAGCCCGGAGAGAGTCTGAACAGGCTTTATGTAAGGGACAACGGCCCGGGTGTCTCATCGGAAAATCTCGGAAAACTGTTTGATCCGTTTTTTACCTCAGGAAGAAAGGGCGGAACCGGTCTTGGTCTTGCCTTCTGCAAACGGGTTATGCGCTCTTTCGGCGGAGATATTATATGCAACTCTGTGCATGGTGAGTTTACCGAATTTGTGTTGAGTTTTCCCGTGCTTGCCGACTCTGAAATTGCCGACTATGAGGCGTTGCTCTACACGGAAAGCCGTCTCTCTTTATCAGGGAAGCGCTTTCTTCTGGCAGATGATAACCCTGAGATTCTTGCCATGATCCGCCGCTATCTTCTTCCTCTTGGAGTTGATATTGATGAGGCATTCACCGGCAGTGAGGTTATGGAGATGATTGAATCGGAACGATATGATCTGCTGCTTGTCGACCTTAATCTGCCGGTTCTTGATGCTTTTGAGCTTGCATACAGAATCAGGGGAAGCGGTAAACATCTGCCGGTAGTCGCCTATACTGCAGAGCCTTCGTATATTCTCCTTGGAAGGGCGGAAAAGTCAGGCATACAGGGACTGCTCTCTCTGCCGATTGCGCTTGCCGATCTTTTGCATCTGGTGACAGCATCCATCAAGGAAAATCCGGCGATACTGCAGGGCTCACTTGGCGGCAAAACGCTGCTCGTGGTTGATGATTCCGCAGTTAACCGCATGATTATCAGAAACATCCTTCAGAAGTTCCGTTTAACGATTGTTGAGGCGGTAAATGGTCAGGAAGCGATGGATACGCTTGAAAACCATCACTGCGATCTGATGCTGATGGATCTGCAGATGCCTGTTCTTGACGGTCTTGAAACGGCAAAGCGCATCCGTTCAGGACAATGGGATTACAGAAATATCCCTATCATTGGCATGAGCGGGAACTCGGATCCGGAAACTGTTCAGCATGCCATGCTCTCGGGAATGAACGATTATCTCCTCAAACCTCTTGACAACAGGCTGCTCTTGAAGAAAGTCGTTGCTCTGATATGAATCTGACCGGGGCGCGGGATCTCTCTTTACAACAGGAAACTCATCATGATACCGGCAGCAACGGCTGAACCGATCACTCCTGCGACATTTGGTGCCATGGCATGCATGATCAGGTGATTGGTCGGATCGGCTTTCAGTCCCTCAATCTGGGCTACCCTGGCACTTTCCGGTACAGCAGCAACACCTGCAGCTCCGATGAGCGGGTTGATTTTGTTTCCTTCCCTGAGAAAGAGGTTCATGAACCGTGCAAAAAGGATCCCTCCCGCCGTAGAGAACATGAAAGCAGTTGCTCCAAGGATGAAAATAAGCACTGAACTGCGGGTAAGAAAGGTTGTCGCCTGGGTTGAGGCTCCGATTGTCACACCAAGAATGATGGTCACGATGTCGATCATGGCGTTTCTGGCCGTATCGGCAAGACGTTTGGTCACCATCGACTCCTTGAGCAGATTTCCCAGAAACAGCATACCGAGCAGCGGAAGGGAACCGGGGGAGATGAATCCGGTCAGGAGCAGCGCAAAAACAGGAAACATGACCTTTTCCATCCTGGTAACCGAGCGTGGCGGTTTCATTTTTATTCTGCGCTCTTTCTGTGTAGTCAGAAGGCGCATGATCGGTGGTTGAATCAGCGGAACAAGCGCCATATAGGTATAGGCAGCAATAGCGATGGAACCGACGAGATGAGGCGCAAGCCGGGAGGAGAGATAGATTGCTGTCGGACCGTCAGCTCCCCCGATAATACCGATTGAAGCGGCTTCCGGATTGGTGAATCCAAGGGAGATAGCTCCGATATAGGTCATGAAAATGCCGAGCTGGGCCGCTGCTCCGAGGAGGATAAGCTTGGGGTTTGAGATCAGGGGTGAGAAATCGGTCATTGCTCCGATTCCGAGAAAAATCAGGGGAGGGAACACGCCTTTCAGCACACCCTGATAGAGATAGTTCATGACACTGCCATCCTCATAGATGCCGAGAGCCATGCCCCCATGCTCAATAAACGGGGTATTGCCGATCAGTATACCGAACCCTATCGGAACCAGAAGAATCGGTTGATATTCAAACCGGATGGCCAGATAGATGAAAAGCATTCCAACCAGAATCATCAACAGATGGCCCGGGGTGATGTTGGAAAAACCGGAGTAATCTAAAAACTGTACAAGTCCATCCATAATCGTGTTATTCAATTTCTATCAGGATATCACCCTGCATGACTGTGTCGCCTACCGCTACCCTGACACTTTTGACTGTACCGGCTTTTTCTGCAAAAATATTGTTCTCCATTTTCATCGCTTCCAGTACCAGTATCGGCTCTTCCCGTTTAACCGGTGAGCCCACCTGGACCATGAGGGCAATAATGGTACCGGGAAGCGGTGCCTTTATGATGCTCAACCCCTGGGTGATGAGCGGTTCCGGCGGTTTTGGCGGGGTTGGCGGAGTGTAGCGGACCAGTTTCGGGGTCTGCGGTCGCTTGATCTCCTGACCCAGCTCTACCTGATAGGATGTGCCGTTTACCTCTATTTCGGCACTGTTCTCCTCAAAGGATTTAATTTCGACATTGTAGCGGTTTCCGCTGATTGTGAATTTATATTTCCTCATCGTTGAAACCCTTTGAAATTAATGACGTTGTAGATTTTCGAATTCCACGGAGTATAGCTTTTGCCGACTTTTTTGATCGTCAGAATTGCTGTATCCTGATCGTGAAGCTCACTGAGATAGAGCGAGATGGCAACACTGATTGCTGCGCTCACCTCTCCGGGAATCATGTTTCCTGCCAGAGCTTTTTTTGCTTCATCACCCTCATCGTCAAATGTTCTTCTGATATTCCAGGAGAGCACTTTTGGTATTACACTGAAGAGAAGGGCGAGCAGAAAGAGCGACAGAAAGACAACACTGTAGCCGGTGACGGCCATCACCAGATGTCCGCTTGTTATAGCCGATAGATCAATCGGTAAAATTTGCTGGATGGTAGTCATGGTTTATTGCCTGTTACAGTGGAATGGTCGAGTGCTTTTTCGGAGGGTTTTGATCTTTTTTGGTCGAGAGCGTCTGAAGAGCACGGATTATTCTGAAACGGGTATTGCGTGGTTCAATGATATCGTCGATATATCCGAATTTTGCTGCCTGATAAGGGTTGGCGAATTTTTCACGATACTCCGCTGCGTTTTCTGCAACAAACCGTGCACGTTCTTCGAGATCTTCAATAGCGTTCAGATCTCTGTTCATGAGCACCTCAATGGCGCCTATCGGGCCCATGACAGCAATTTCAGCAGTTGGCCAGGCATAGTTGATATCTCCACGGAGCATTTTGGAACTCATGACGATGTATGCGCCGCCATAGGCTTTGCGGAGAATCACGGTGATTTTCGGCACCGTAGCTTCTGCATAGGCAAAAAGCAGTTTTGCTCCGTTGGTGATAATGCCGTCAAACTCCTGAGCACTGCCGGGAAGGAAGCCGGGAACATCAACAAGCGAAACAAGAGGGATATTGAAGGCATCACAGAACCGGACAAACCTTGCCGCCTTGCGTGATGCATCAATGTCAAGACATCCAGCCAGGTAGTTGGGCTGATTGGCAACAATCCCTGTTGAGATCCCATTGAAGGTCACAAAGCCGACCACAATGTTTCGTGCATATTGCCGCTGAACTTCAAGAAACTCTCCATTATCGGCAATCGAATAGATGATATCCTTGATGTCGTAAGGGATTGACGGCTTTTCGGGTATGATGGAATTCAGTTTGTCGTCAAGACGATCTGCCGGGTCATTACAGAATGCCTGGGGCGGTTCCTCAAGATTGTTCTGCGGCAGGTAACTCAACAGCTTTTTGATCAAAAGTATTCCCTCCATTTCATCTTCGCCGACAAAATGGGTGACGCCTGACTTTGTTGCATGCACCGAAGCTCCGCCCAGATCCTCTTCGGTAATGGACTCACCGGTTACGGTTTTGACCACTTTTGGACCGGTGACAAACATATGACTGGTTTTTTCGACCATGACCACGAAATCAGTAAGCGCAGGAGAGTAAACTGCGCCGCCTGCACAGGGCCCGAAAATTGCCGATATCTGGGGAATGACCCCGGATGCCATGACATTTCTCTGGAAAATGCTGCCATAGCCGGCAAGACTCCTTACACCCTCCTGGATTCTTGCCCCGCCGCTGTCGTTTATGCCTATAAATGGTGCGCCCACCTTCATTGCCTGGTCCATCACCTTGCAGATTTTCAGCGCGTTGGTTTCTGACAGCGAACCACCAAGCACCGTAAAATCCTGTGCGAACAGATAGACCAGGCGCCCGTCAATGGTTCCGTGACCGGTAATGACGCCGTCTGAAAGAAAGTTCTCTTTGTCAAGGCCGAAATCGGTTGTCCGGTGGGTGACAAACATATCATACTCTTCAAAACTCCCTTCGTCAAGCAGCATGTTGACTCGTTCGCGGGCTGTAAACTTCCCTTTTTTATGTTGCGCTTCTATGCGTTTTTCTCCACCTCCGAGGCGGGCTTTTTCGCGTTCGGCAATCAAGCGTTTCATTGTTTATTTCTGATATTGATTGACTGATTTGCCGTGAATCAGCTGCCTGACTCAATAACCCGGCTCCTGTTCCGATGAGCTTTTATGCTGTCCCGATTATGCAGAGGTGATGCAGATGGGGTCGTTTATTGCTATGTCGGTTTATTTTTCTAAAGTACTTCTGAATATTGAAAAAAAAACGGTAATAACAGCCATTATCGGCATGCCGGAACGAATAATGTTATATTTTTATGGTAAAAGATTTTAAATGGACCTTCGACACTATGACTTCTGATCTTCAGTTTGCCCTTGAAATAGCCGAACAGGCCGGCCGGTTAACCCTCGATTATTTTTCCGGCAAATCCCTGCAGGTATTTACCAAAAGGGATTCATCTCCGGTAACCGAAGCGGATCGGAAAGCTGAAGAGCTGATCAGAAGTTCGATAAGTTCAAAATATCCGGATGATGGTGTGCTTGGCGAAGAGTTTGATGAGCATCCATCGGCAAACAATCGACGCTGGATTATTGATCCGATTGATGGCACCAAGGCGTTTATTCATGGTGTGCCGCTCTATGGTGTCTTGATTGCTCTTGAGGTTGATGCGGCAATACAGCTTGGCGTTGTTCATTTTCCCGCTCTCAAAGAGCTCTATTATGCTGAAAAGGGATGCGGGGCATTTATGAATGGCTCTCCCATATCGGTCTCCTCGATTGTCGAGCTCCCAGATGCGACGGTTGTTTATACCGAAAAAGAGTATCTGCTTGATCTGCCCTCGCAGCATCCTGTTGACCGGCTTCGCCTGGAGGGGGGACTGGTGCGTGGCTGGGGTGACTGCTATGGCCATATGCTTGTGGCATCAGGCCGGGCAGAAGTGGCCGTTGATAAAATTATGAGCCCCTGGGATTGTGCGGCCCTGATACCGGTTGTTACTGAGGCAGGCGGCATCTGTTTTGACTACCGCGGCGAGGCAACCATTTACGGGGAAGGCCTTGTCAGTGCCAATCATGCAATTGGCAGTGTGCTGCTTCAGGATATCGCAAATCATCTTTGATTACTCTTGATGACAACAGTTCTTCTTCTTGCTGTCGTTCTGCTGCTCCTTGCAGTTCTGGTTATGCTCCTGACCGGTTGGCCGGGCAGAGTACAGAAGGAGATCGAACATACCGGAATGGAGCTGCGCAGGGAACTTTCCCAGCATCGGGCTGACTCGCTGCAGCTTCTCCATGCCATGCGTATTGAACTGGAGGAGTCGTTAAGGGAGACGATCGAACAGAAACTCGACGCTGTTGCGGTTGATAGTCGCCGCACCGCTGAGCGGCGCAAAAAGCCGGTTCCTGTTCAGTCGCAAAATCCATTGCATGATGAAGAAGAGGTGGAAGCGGAAGATGACCTTAATGGTCGGTACCGCCGCAGAAATGGTTCCGGCGCAGGTTCGGCAGCGGATGATCGCCAGCTTATGCTTTTTTCCGTTACAGATGAGCGGCAGGAGCCGGTCAATGCAGTTCCGGTTGAGTCGGCAGCAACGATTTTCTGCGATATTGATGATATTCCCGGTGTCGAGGATCTGGCTGACTATGAAGATTTATAGACAGAGAGATAAAACAAATCAGGACCGGTTTTTATTGTTGCAGGGCTTTGGCGATGGCTTTGGCAAAGCCGGGGCCGTCAAATGATTCCGGGATGATATCAACCTGAAGACCGATTTTTTCAAGAGCTGAAGCGGTCGTTGTGCCTATTGCGGCCACAAGTACTCCGGATGGAAGTGCAGTCGACTCGATAGCTTCAAAAAAATTGATGGCAGTCGAGGGGCTTGTAAACGAGAGGCAGGAGAGCTTGCCCTGTTCAAGCAGCGTTTTTACTTTTACGGTCTCTTCAAGGGATGGAGGAAGGTTTTCATAAACGGTGAGCTCTACGCAATGGCCACCCCGTTTTTCAATGACATCAGGAATTGTTCCAAGTGAAAGAGAGCCGCGGACAAAGAGAAATGTTCGGCCGGTAATCGCTTCAATTCCGATCTCCTCCATGAGGGTCACGGCATCGGCGATTTTCGGGACAGGCTGGGTGGTAACACCATGTTTGGCGAGGTCACCGGAAGTTGTTTTCCCTACAGCCCATATCTTGAGCTTCTGAAGGTGTTGCAACTCTTCAGGACTTTCGGTAAGCAGTCGATCCAGAAAGAAACTGACACTGTTCGGGCTGGTAAAAAATACGCCGTCAAACTTGCTCAGATCGGGGACACTCCAGCCGGAAACCGGCCTGATCTCGATTGTCGGAAAGACAAAAGAGTTCAGGCCGTACTGTTCCAGTTCCTTTACAAAAGATGCAGCTTGTTGTTTCGGACGGGTAACAAGAACTGTTTTCATCAGCGGGTTTTGCGGATTTGCGACAGAATTGCGTCAGCACCCTGTGCCAGGAGCTTCTCGGCAAGTGCAATACCGGCTTCTTCAGCCTGTTCGGGGGAGGTAAGTCCGGTTTTTGTTATTTCATCATGCAGACCGACTTTACCGTCAACTGATCCGACATAGGCAAGCAGCTTGAGTGTTCCGTTCTGGAACGAGCCATAGGCGCCGATCGGGATCTGGCAGCCGCCCTGGAGATGACGGAGCAGAGCACGTTCAGCCCTGCAGCAGTACTCGGTATTTGAGTGGTTGAGGATGCGTACAATCTCTCTTGTCTGCTCATCATCAACACGGGTCTCAATGCCGAGCGCACCCTGTCCTACAGCTGGAAGCATCACTTCATGCGGAAGAATCTCCGAAATGCGGTCGCTGAAATTCAGGCGGTAGACACCGGCATAGGCAAGCATCATGGCATCAAATTCACCGGCATCAAACTTCTGGAAGCGGGTATTGAGATTGCCTCTGATATCACGAATATCAAGATCGGGGCGAAGGCTCAGGAGCTGCGACATACGGCGCAGACTGCTTGTGGCCATTTTGGCATTTGCAGGCAGCTCCTTCAGTTTGACGCCGCCCTTTGATATGATGACGTCCCGTGTGTCTTCACGCTCGGTAAAGGAGGTGATGATCAGTCCTTCAGGTGTTCCTGTCGGCACATCCTTCAGGCTGTGAACGGCAAGGTCAATCTCTTTGGCAATCAGGTGTTTTTCGATGTCCTTGGTGAACAGACCCATATCGCCGATTTTTGACAGGGGGGAGTCAAGAAGTACATCACCGGTTGTTTTAACCAGCTTCAGTGTGATGTCGAGTTCAGGGAAATGCCTCGAAAGTTCCGTCTTGGTGAATTCTGCCTGCCACAAAGCGAGGGGGCTGGATCTGGTACCGATGATAAGCTGTTTTTTCAAAGCAATTACGGATTTTTATTTAGTGTGACTGATTTGGTTCTTCGAGATCAAAAACGTTGCGGACAAGATCGACTCTGCTGGGCATGGTGTCTGCGGTATCAATCGGCGCCTTGAGCATTTTAATCGGGTGGTGCAGGATTTTTTTCAGGATACGGTCTGTCAGATGCTCCATTCTCTGAAGCTCCTCCTCGCTTACCTTGTAACGGTAACGCTCCAGCTCCTTCTCCTTGATTTCAATGAATTTTGACTGCAGGTCAACAATGGTGGGCCGGACTTTGAGCGTGTTGATCCATTGTCCGAAAGCAACAAGCTCCTCCTCAATGATGGCATTGACTTTCGGGAGTTCGCGACTCCGTTTTTCAAGGTTCTTGTCAATGATGTGCTTGAGCGCATCAATATCCTTGAGAAACATGTTCTGAAGCTTTGAAATGTCGGGGTCGACGTTTCTTGGCAGTCCAAGGTCGAGAATGATAACCGGCTTCAGCTTGCGTTTAAGCATGCTCTGGTGCATTTCCGATTCTGTCAGAATGTACTCTTTGCTGCTGACTGCGGTGATAATGATATCGAACTCGTGAAGATGATCCTTGTATGACTCGTAGGGCAGAACCTTGTTGGTACCAAGCTCTTCGCTGAGGGCTTCGGCTTTTGCAAGTGTCCTGTTGGTAATAACGATGTTGCGTGCGTTTTTCTGGAATATGTGCTTTGCTGCCAGTTCACCCGTTTCACCGGCACCGACCAGCAGAACCTTCTTCATGGAGAGGTTGGAGAAGATTTTCTGCGCAAGTTCGACAGCTGCATAGCTGACCGAAACAGCGCCCTCCATGATCTTTGTTTTGGTTTTTACCTTTTTGGCAACACTGAACGCGGTATGGCAGAGTCGGGTAAGGAGGATGCCCGCCGCCTGTGTCTCTGCGGCAATGCGGTATGCGTTCTTTACCTGGCCGAGAATCTGGCCTTCACCGAGAATCAGCGAATCAATCGCGCTTGCCACTTCAAAGATGTGGCGTGCGGTACCGCAGTAGAAGCGGCTGAAAAAGTGTTCGGGGCGTACCTCTTTCTGGGCATCCTTGAAGGCGATCAGATACTCTTTGAGGTACTCTCCCGTGACTTCATGCATCGCGGGAACTACATAAAGCTCTGTTCTGTTGCAAGTGGAGATAACCATTGCTTCATGGGCAATTCCGCTTTCAATCAGACCCGTAATGAACTCCTTGTTCTGAACTTCTGAAAGCGAGATTCTTTCACGGATTTCAATTGGTGCGGTTTTGTGATTGACACCGATCGAAATGATGTTCATAGCAGGGCTGTTTAAGTTATCTGATGTTGGACAATGCCACAAAAAACTCTGTGCAGAACAAACTGATAAGTTTTAAATATACCCTAAAAGCCTCAAACTTTCAAACATAAGGGGATTTAAAAGCTCAGGGTATGAAATGTGGGTGAAAAAAAGGTCATGAGTACAATGAGCGCTGTAACAAAGACGAAGAGAAAGATAAAGAGATAGGCCATGTGTTTGATGTCCCATCCGATAATCGGCTTGATAAAGATACTCGCTCCGTAGATAAGCCAGATGATGACCAGTGTAATGAGCTTTGGCTCCAGGATGGTGACGGTGCCTTTGATTGCGTGCTGTTCGACCACGCCTGCAAACAGCGTGATTGAGAGAAACAGAAAGCCGAAAGCCACTGCGTGCATGATAAGCCGTTCAAGCACTTCAAGATTCGGCAGTCGCTGAAAAAGCAGTTCAAACCGGTTCTGTTCAATTTGCCGGAACAGCAGTAGATAGAGAATACTGTAAAGTCCTGCGATCGCTATTGAGCTGAATCCGAAAATGGTTGTAATCAGGTGAACACCAATTCCGATACCGCTGAACGCTGTTCCCGTATTCGGAGTCAGGGATGTCAGGACCGAGGAGATAAGCTGCGCTCCGGATGCAAAGGAGATGACAAAAAATCCTGTTTTATCACTTTTGGTTGTGAACTCTATGAAGAGGTAGATAATGGTCAGGGTGAGCGCTACCATGGTCATCAGATTGACGGTAGAATAGCTGATCTTGTACCCTTCGATGGAGGTCAAAAGACCGAGATAGAGCACATGGGTTACTAACGTAAGGCTGAGCAGCGGTCGTTTGTACTGTTTTGCAAACTCGATATCACTGAAAAAATGGGCTCCGTAGAGAAATGTGGTCACCAGATAGAGCAGCGAGACTATCTGATTGAGCACAAGAAGCGGAAGATTGTTGAGTAATATATTGTTCATTGTATTGGTGCGGGGAAGTGTCCGGACGATAAAAAGTTACTTTGGTTTCCGGAAAAAGAGCTGTGTGAGGCTCCTTGTCAGGGGACAAAGATTGCGGCCATAAATACAAAGAAAAATTGTATATTCGGGCCGGTACGGGGTATAAATATACTTTATTTACAAGGAAAAAAGATGAGTGATACAAAGAATATCAGAAATATAGCCATTATCGCCCACGTTGATCATGGAAAAACAACACTTGTTGATTCGATTTTTCAGAAGACAGGCGCCTTCAGGGATAATCAGCAGGTAAATGTAAGGGTGCTTGATTCCAATCCCCAGGAGCGTGAGCGGGGAATTACCATTTTTTCGAAAAATGCAGCGGCGGTTTATAAAGATCACAAGATCAATATTGTTGATACACCGGGTCACGCCGACTTTGGCGGTGAGGTTGAACGTATTCTGCAGATGGTTGACGGTGTGCTGCTCCTCGTTGATGCGTTTGAAGGGCCGATGCCGCAGACCAAGTTTGTACTTCGCAAAGCCCTTGAGCTCCATCTGAAGCCGATTGTGGTTATCAACAAGATCGACCGGCCGCAGTCTGATCCGGTCAAGGTGCATGATCAGGTTCTTGATCTCTTTATTGCCCTCGGTGCTGAAGAGCATCAGCTTGATTTCCCCTATATCTTTACATCGGCCAAAAACGGTATTGCCAAATACAGCATGGATGATGAAGATGGCGACATGAGCCTGCTTCTTGATATCATCATCAAGGAGATTCCTGCTCCGGTTGCCGAAGATGACGGAGGTTTCCAGATGCTGGTGACGACGCTTGATTATAGCGACTACATTGGAAAAATAGCTATCGGCCGCATTCATCGCGGCAAGGTTAGCCCCGGAAGCCAGCTTGTTGTTGTCTCTCCTGATGGCATTGTTGGAAAGGGGACGGTAACAAAGGTTTTCCAGTTTGACAAGGTGCAGAAAATCGAGGCGAAGGAAGCGACATCAGGCGACATTATTGCCATTGCCGGTATCCCTGATGCCACCGTCGGCTTGACTCTCGCTTCAGTTGATGATCCGGTATCGCTTGATTCATTTGAAATCAGCAAGCCGACCCTCTCCATGCTCTTTTCGGTCAACGACTCTCCTTTTGCCGGACTGGAAGGAAAAGAGGTCACCAGCCGGAAAATTCGTGAGCGTCTGATGAAAGAGGTTATGACCAATGTCGCTCTCAACGTCGAAGAGACCGACAGCGCAGATACCTTCCGTGTTTCAGGAAGGGGAGAGCTCCATCTTTCGGTTTTGATTGAAACCATGCGGCGTGAAGGTTATGAACTTGCCATTGCCCGGCCTGAGGTGATCATGCATTATGATGAGCAGGGAACGATGCTTGAGCCTATCGAGCATGTTACTATTGATATTCCGGAAGAGTATACCGGTGTGATTATCGAAAAGATGGGTCGCAGAAAGGCGGAGATGATTCACATGGGTACCCTTCGCGGCGGTATGGTAAGGGTTGAGTTTGAAATTCCAACAAGAGGACTTATCGGTTACAACCTTGAGTTTACCACCGATACCAAAGGCGAGGGCATCATGTCGCACGTCTTTATCAACTACCAGCCGTTCAAGGGCAAGCTCCCCTCACGTGAAACCGGCGCACTTGTCGTTTCCGAAACAGGGATTTGTGTTGCTTATTCGTTGAGCGCCCTTGAAGATCGCGGAACCTTCTTCGTTTCGCCAAATACCAAGGTATATGCAGGCATGATTGTCGGTGAGTCCACAAGAGGTCTTGATATTACCATGAACGTCTGCAAAACCAAAAAGCTCAGCAACATGCGCTCATCGGGAACAGACGAGTCACTTCGTCTCACTCCTCCCAAAATCCTTTCGCTGGAGCAGGCTCTTGAGTTTATCAATGACGATGAGCTGCTTGAGGTAACGCCTCTGAGCATCAGACTCAGAAAGAAGCTCCTTGATCCAAACGCCAGGGCAAGGGCGACGAAAAAAGCTAACGCCTGAGGGTTTATAGCTGCGCCGGTTGTTGATGCCGGCGGAAAGAAAAAAAGTATAACAAAAAAGGCTGCCTGAAAAGGCGGCCTTTTTTGTTGGCTATCCAAAATCCAAAATCCACCATTCAGCATTTAAAATCTCTTCAATTAAGCGCTGAAGAAGAGTTTTCTCAGTTGGGTGCGGGCAGCGGCAAGCAGTTCACGAATCTCTGACTCCTCACGCTCTAACATCGCTGCAATTTCGGTGATGCTTCTCTCCTCCTCTTCACTCATCCGGTAGATTGCTCTCTCCAGTTCGGAGAGCTGTTCAATGCACTGTTTCATTTTCAGGTCATCATTGTCCTGTGAGAGGTTCGCTGTGTCCGGTATTGGCGTTACCGAAGCGGCAGGGCTGCCGAAAAGCTCTTCCGGCGTTGCCGGAGTGGGGGATTCGTCACTGACATCACCGAAGAGGCGGACAAACTGCATGAAATCAAGGCCTCTTGCATGGCAGGGTTTAATACGGTTTTCAAGAATTTCTGTGGCCAGGGTCCGGAACTTATCGCCGAGTTCAGGCAGTCTGACCGCAAAGTCGAAACTGTCGTCCATATCGCGGGCTCCGGCGTTATAGGGTACCTTCATGAGTACGGAGATACCGGCGGCTTCGGCATATTTTTCGGCTATGCCGCTGCCGTCATCACGATTGATAATGAGGCCGAGCAGTCGGGATTGTCCGCCGATGGTTTTGAAGTAGTTGTTGGCCTGGCAGATGTTGTTCGCGGTAAAGATCGACTGCCGGTCATTATTCGTGACCAGTATCACCTCTTCACTCAGTGAACGGGCAAGCGGTGTGGCGAATCCTCCGCAGACGACATCGCCCAGAAAGTCCATGAGGATGATATCAATATCCCAGTTGAAGATGCCGAGCTTTTCAAGCAGGTCGAATCCCGAGATGATTCCCCGTCCTCCGCATCCCCGCCCGACCTGGGGGCCACCGAGTTCTATGCCGTAGATTGGCTGGGGAAAATCTGCAATATCGCGTCGGAAGACAATGTCGCTGATGGTAACCTGCTGGTTCTGAGCGTTTTTTTCAGCAAAGAGATCCGTGACGGTCGGCAGCGGTATGCCGCCGAAGAGGGATGTGGTTGAGTCGTGTTTCGGATCACAGCCAAGCTGCAGCACCCGCCGGTTCATCATGGCGAAGGTAGCGCTGAGGTTGGTGGTCGTAAAGCTTTTTCCTATTCCGCCCTTTCCGTAAATAGCGATGGTTCTTGCTGGCATCAGGTACTGCTTATGGTTATCCGGGTTATGCGGTAGATGAGCATCCGTTATCGTCCTGTTCTGCATTGGTTTTCCAGAGCAGGATCATTTTAAGGCAGTCAGGATCGCTGAAGGCCTGGATGTAGGCTTCAGTGATATCATCTTCGACGGTGTGCTGATGGGTGAAAATCCTTCCGGCATTCAGTTTGCGCTCTGCAATAAGCTCACGCACCCGTTCAAGATCACCTTTTGCCCACTGTTTGGCTGCAATGAAGGAGAGCTCTTTCTGGAAGGCCTGGGAGTAGTCAATATTTACTCTCTGGTAATAGCCACCAAAAATAACCACCCCCTGAAATTTCAGAAACCTGAGTCCGGTATCGATGGCGCTCATGATGCCGGTGCTGTCAATCAGGACGTCGAACTCATGACCGGCAAGAGCGGCGGAGACATCTTCTGTGTCAGGGTTTACTTTAAGGTCAGCCGAAGAGAGGTTGAGGCGGTTCTGATTGGGTTCAGTCACAGCAACAAGTTTTGCTCCCATGAGTTTTGCCAGTTCGGCAGCAAGAATACCGACCGCACCCTGACCGAGCACCAGGACCTTCTTGTTTTCAACTTTTGCAAGATCCACTATGTGCAGCGCTGTTGCGCCAAGAGGCAGGGCAATGCCGCAACGCGGATTGTCGATATTATCGAGAACCGTGATGCTCTCGACCGGACAGACGATAAACTCGGAAGCCCCGCCGAATGCGGCATTAACTCCTATATAACCGAACGAGCCCGCTACATAGGCAAATTTGCCGATCAGGCTCTGGTTGACATGTTTTCCTGCCTTGATGATCTTTCCGACGGTCTCGTAACCGGGAATAAAGGGAAAGATAAAGGGTGGAGAGGGGATCAGCCCGTTATAGGCCATCTTTTCCGTGCCGGTACTGATTGACGACCAGTGGGTTTCAACAAGCACATCGGTTGAAGAGAGTGCCTTAAGGGTTACTTCAGCGAGTTCGATCTGGCGGACGCCGCTGAAGAGTATGGCTTTTGCTTTCATATGGACACCTCTATTAATCCTTTTGTATTCGGGTGTGATCAGAGGCTTTTCTGCTGTTTGAGCTTCCTCTCATTATGCTTTTCAAGCAGCAGGCGGATAACAAATTGTGCAGCATTGACCAGATAGCTCAGGTAGGCGAGCAGTGCAGTCCGGATCAGTATGTTTTCATCGAGCCCTATAAAAAACAGGATAAAGTAGGAGATGTGAACAATCATGGCAATGGCACTGCCGAAATCCTCCCAGAAAAACTCGGGAGCGAAGGCAAATTGACCGAATACCTCCTGTTCAAAAAAACCTCCGGTTACGAATATCAGCACAAGCATCAAGGTTTTCAGGGTCACAAAAAAGGTGATCCAGTAAAAGTTGTCGATCCAGATATGTGACTGATAGAGCCAGGTAACGGTGAGGCCGGCAAGAAACATGACAAACTGGATAGGTGCCAGGATGCCCTGAACTTTAGTCCAGACCGAAGCATTTCTCCTCTCAAGCTGTTCAGGTGTGTAACGGGGCATAAAACAATAAGTTCGCTGATGGTGGAAGACGTTATTCAACTGCTTTTGAAAAAAGCAGTTGAATATAGCAAAAAACGGCAGTGACAGCAACCCCCTCTTTACCTGCCTCAGGCTTTCGTGGTAACGCAGGTATCATGGCATTCGATCCCGAATAACATAAGCTCCGGAAGAGCGCGGGTATCGGCAGCCCCCGACGGCAGTCGGGGGCTGGGTGCAGGAAAGGGAGAGCCGGTTCAAGGTTTTACACTCCAGTCGTAGACGTTGTAGAGTGTCGAAATCAGGTTGACATCACTGTTTCTGATCCTTTTGTTGAATCCTTCAAGCTCATCATAGTAATAGAGGAATGATCTTGGCTGTTCTTCATGAAGGATCTTCTGGTACTCTTTCCAGAGCGCAACTTCCCGCTCTTTTGGAAGAGGTCGGCTCAGCTCATCAATAACGGTATCCAGTCTGCCGTTCTGGAATGCCGAAGAGTTGAACGGGCGTTTTACAAAATCGGATCCCCAGATAACAAGCTGGAAGGGGAGTGTTTCGGCAGCAAGGCCGGAGAGTGCAGCCTCGTAACGGAAACTGTTCTGGTTTTTCAGAAAAATAAGGCTTTCGTCAAATTTCAGCCGGCACTCAATTCCGATTTCTCGCAGATTCTGCTGTACAATGGTCGCGGCGTAGTTGCGACGGGGGTTACCAACCGGAGCGGCCAGTTCGAATGAGAATTTTCTCCCCTGTTTCTGCAGAATGCCGTCAGGACCCGGAGCCCAACCTGCTTCGCGCAGCAGGGCGGTTGCTCTTTGTGGATTGTAGGCGTAGGGGTCAAGTGATGTGTCGGCGATTGATTTGTATGCGGGCGAAAGTGAGGTATTGATAATGGTTGCGTGCTCCGGTCCCATAAAGCCGTCAATAATCGACTGGCGGTCAATGGCAAGTGTCAGCGCCTGACGAACTTTTTTATCTCCGAAAAGGGGATTCGGCTTGATTTTATGTTCATTCCTCCAGGCCTCTCCATCGATATTGAGCCAGACTATGCTGTCGAAGTAACGGTTCTTTACCGGTTTGATCGCAATTGAAGGCGAGCTTTTGGCAAGCTCACGGATATCCTTCGGGTTGATGCCTCCGGCAGAGATCATGGCATCAATCTGGCCTGACTTCAGCATAGCCAGCCGGGTTGTGTATTCGGGAACCACAAGAAAGATCAGATTTTTAATGATCGCAGGGTGAGGCAGCCGCGAAGAGGGGTTTGTGACAAGCTCAAGCTTTTCCTGACGCGACCACTTTTTAACCCTGAACGGTCCGGCACTCAGCACGGGTATCTCAGCCGCTTTTGAACGGATTTCATCGGGAGAGTAGGCCTTGAAGAGATGCTCGGCAACCGGCATCAGATCGTTGAAATGATCAAGAATGATCTCGGGAGCCATCGGCTTGTTGAAATGCAGCACCAGTGTTGAATCGTTCGGCACTTCAACAGCGCGCTCAATATCTGCCGTGCCATCCGCGAGCAGCAGAAGATCGTTCAGATAGTGCTGACGGGAACTTGCAATTTCAGGTCTTTTATAGAGGGCATAGGAGTATTTGAAGTCATGAGATGTTACCGGTTTGCCATCTTCCCACCGGGCGCTGCTCTTCAGGTGAAAGGTCACCTTTTGGCCGTCTGCGGAAAACTCCCAGCTGTTTGCTGTGTTGGGAAGAAAGGTAATAGCGCCGTTTGCTTTGTCATAGGAGGGTTTTGCCAGCGACGGGTAGAGCAGCATGCAGATCTCGCGTGACATTGAGAGCTGGATCAGGAGGGGATTGAGATAGTCAAAATCCGCCGAAATTCCCGTGACAACCCGCTCGCCCCGGAGTGCTTCAGTGTCGTTTTTTTTGCATGCCGTGATGCCGGCAAGCATGAGAAGCAGCAGTGCCGAAACAACGGTTTTCCGAAAGTCGGGAACTCTCATTACAAGGTTATTTGGTTATTCGAATGAGTATAAAGTTAGATAAATAATAACCTTTTTCAGCACCCTTCACTACCCTGCACTGCTTTTCGGCAATGAAAAAAGCAAAAAGCCGCCCGGTGAGGAGCGGCTTTCTGTTATGAAAATAGAGAATCAGGGAGCAGAGCGCTTTGTAATCAAGGCTCAATGGATATTGACAAACCCTGATTCGCTGATCAGGCGTTTGCCCTCTTCGGTTTTGGCCAGGTCGATGAACTGCCTGACTGCACCGGTCGGCTGACCGTTGGTGTACATGAAGAGCGGGCGGTGAATCGGGTAGGTACCGTTTT
>NZ_JAAORA010000011.1:0-31865 GCF_011601315.1 Candidatus Chlorobium masyuteum
GAGCCGGTTCGAGCTCAAAGATCGGTGTCAGCGGATACGGACTGGCCTCAACCAATGGAGTGAGCGGAGCGGTTTCAGGAAGCACCATTACCACCCAGTTGCGCGGTGTTACCGGCCAGACCCAGACAGTCGGGGATGTCAAGATGACCCTCAACTTCTCGAACACGACAGAGTCCGGTGCCCATGCAGGATCGTTCACGATTACCGCACAGACCATATAGGATAGAGGAATACATACGCACCGGTTCTATAATAAGAGTCGGAGCAGTAAAAAGGGAAGGTTCATGAGCAGGAGCCTTCCCTTTTTGATGTTTATGAAAGCCGGTAGCTCTTTCCTCTGCAGGTGAGGTCCCCGCAAAGGGATTCAACCGCAATAAGCGGCCCGGTAGTCTCACAAAATGTCTCAAAAAACGATACTGATAGATTTATGTGAGACAGATTGTCTCCTTCAGTAACCTCTCCAGTATTTAATTTAATCCAGAACGCTCTGTCCGGTGAGAATGAATCATCGGGGAAGAATCGCGATAAGAAAATGATAAATATAGAGATAACGTTATTTCGAGAGAGGCGGAATGGTCGCATTGTTGTTGGCAGGTGTTTTTCTGGCACGGTAGTTGATGCATTACATACAGAATCAGAAACACGAAATTATCAACTACGACCAAACAGGATACGATCATGAAAAACAGCAAATCTCTTCGCACCCTTGCTCTCGGAGCAGCACTTCTCGGTCTCTCGGTTATGCCGTCATCCGTTATGGCAGCACCGGTCTCCCAGTCAGGAACGACCACCACGACCGTGACGATGCCTGAGTACCTTGTTCTGCACTACTACAGTGCCGTTGCCCTGAACTTCTCGGCAACCTCGTCAAGCGCATCGCAGACCGGTTCACCGTTATCGGCAACCTGGACAACCCTTGGTGATACCTCACAGACACTGGCAGCATCGGCAACAGAGGTCGGCCCATCATCGGCCAACATCACGCTGAAGAATGCCTGGGCGATTGCCGGTCTGTCAAGCAGCGGAACCGCAACGGTATCGATTACCGGAACTGATTTCTCGGCAACGAGGGTCGGCTCAACCTCCAAGATCGGTGTAACCGGATACGGACTTGCTTCAACCAATGGTGTAAGCGGCGCGGTTACAGGCGCAACGGTTACAACACTGCTTCGCGGTGTTACCGGCCAGACCCAGACCGTTGGAGATGTCAAGATGACACTCAACTTCTCGAACACGACAGAGTCCGGTGCCCATGCAGGATCGTTCACGATTACCGCACAGACTATCTGATAGTCACCACATCAAACCCGGCATTGCTTGTTCAGAATGCCAAAACAGGCAAAGCTCCAGCGATGGAGCTTTGCTTGTTTTATTTCGGGCGCAGGGCTTCAACCGGATTCAGGTTTGCAGCTTTCCAGGCGGGGAAGAGTCCGAATGCCATGCCGATGGCGGAGCAGACGACCATGGAGACGGTTATCCAGAGGATGGGGAAAATGGGTGGCAGATTGAATTTAAATGCTAAAATATTTCCGGCTGAGACACCGACAAGCACGCCGATCAACCCACCGGCGATGGAGAGAAAGAGTGCCTCAAAGAGGAACTGGCGGAGAATGGTGGTTCGGGGAGCTCCGATAGATTTTCTGATTCCGATCTCCCGGGTTCTCTCGGTGACGCTGACCAGCATGATGTTCATGATGCCCACTCCGGCGGTCAGCAGTGCCATAAAGCTGATAATGAATGCTCCGGTACTGATAGCAAGCTTGATATCGCGGAAGGAGTCGATGAGCGATTCGTTGGTTCTGATTTCAAAGTCGTTGATATCCTTTATGGTGAGCCCCCGGGCGAGCCGCATGGCACCGATTGCCCGGTCGATGGTCTGCTGATACTCTTTGCGTGAGAGCGCTTCAACCGTTATGCTGAGGCTGCTGTTTTCGTTGATGTGCTGAAGGAAGCGGGTTATGGGGATAAGCACAAAGTTATCCTGACTCTGGCCGAACGCTGCCCCTTTTTTTACGAATACACCGGCAACGGTGTAGACTTCGCCGTTTACCTTGATGAATTTGTTCAGCGGGTTTTCGCCTGAAGGGAAGAGGGTCTCGGCAAGTTCGCTGCCGATGACGGCACTGTTTCTTGCCGTGCGGATATCATTTTCCGACAGGTTTCTGCCGGCTGCGATTGCGAAGCCGTTGGATGCAGCAAAGTTTTCATCACCGCCGGTCATGGCGACATCGGGGTTGGTGGTGCGGTTGGCATATTTTGCCAGATTGGCAGGTCTGACAATGATGAAGCCGATATTGCGGACTTTGCCGGCCATATATTTCCGGAAGAGGAGCGCCTGCTTGTAGGTGATCTCTTTGCGGTTGGCATAGAAGTTCCGGCTGTGTCCGCTGCCGAATACCATGGCAGGGTCTTTCTGTATCTGGAAGGTGTTGGCTCCGAGGCTGGTGAGTCCTGATTCAACGCTTTTGTCAATGGCATCCAGTGCGGTCATGACAGCGATGATGGAGAAGACGCCTACGGCCACCCCCATGATGGTCAGCCATGAGCGGAGCTTGTTGACGGTCAGGGAGGTGATCGCCTGGATGACAGTTTCACGCATTAACATCAGGGTACCCCGGAAAATTTATTATCCCGATCTTGCGCTGGGCCCGCTCACGACCATGTGCCGCGGTGTCCGGTTTATTATTCATAACGCAGTGAGTCTGCCGGGTCGAGCTTTGAGGCTGTTACAGCCGGAGCGAGGCCCGAAACAATGCCGGTCAGTACCGAAACGGCAAGACTTGCCATGACAAGGTTGAGTGAGAACTCAACGGGAAAGTCAGGCATGATTTTTTCAATGGCAAACGTTAAGGAGAGGGAGGTGACAAGCCCGACAAATCCTCCAATGAGGCAGATCATCACCGATTCAATAAGAAACTGCAAAAGGATGGTCTGCCGTCTTGCTCCGAGCGCCTTGCGCAGTCCTATCTCCCTGGTGCGCTCCTTGACGCTGACGAAGGTGATGTTCATGATGCCGATGGCGCCGACAAAGAGCGACATGCCGGTGATGAAGATACCGGCAACAGCAATGCCGTTTTTAATAGGATCAAGCTGACTTTTGAAGGCCTTCTGCTCGTTGATCGAGAAGTCCTCCTCTTTTCCTGCCGGAATTCTCCGGATACGGCGCATAAGCCCGAGCAGCTCCTCCTTTGCCGGTTCAACACGGCTCTGCTCCATTATTTTGACCCTGATGGTCGTGAACATATTTTTGCCGTAGATCCGCTCAAAGGCGCCAAGCGGCATGATGATCTGGTTGTCAAAACTGAAGAGACCGAGAAACTTCCCCTGTTTTCTGAATGTTCCGATAATACGGCACTTGCGGCTCTTGAGCTGGATCGATTTACCGAGTGCGGGCTCATTGGGAAAGAGCCCGGTTGCGATATCATCTCCGACAACACAGACCATTTCACTTCCGGCGGACTCTGCTGGAGTAAAGAACCTTCCTGCCGAAAGCGCTCCGGATGCGGTCTGCAGGTAGTCATGGGTGGTGCCGAGGGAGAAGACCTGCTCAAGGTTCCGGTCACGGTATTTAGCGGTTGCGATATAGGTTGACATCTGCGGCACAGCAATGGCGAGTTCGGAGCGCGGATCATCGGCGATGATCCTGTTGAGCTGGGCGGCATACTCTGTTTTCAGGTCCGGACGGTTGCGGTAGAGCCACCACTGTCCCATGGTGCTCCATGAGGATTTCTGCACATAGATGACATCGTAGCCGAGCATGGCCAGACTTTTTTCAAAACCGCGATCAATACCGTTGATTGCTGTTCCCATCATGGTTATGGCGACAATACCGATGATGACGCCGAGCGCGGTAAGAAAGGATCGGGTTTTATTTGCCCTGATCTGAAAGAGGGCCATTTTCAGACTCTCTGCGGTTTCGTACCGGAATTGGAGATAGTTCAGGCTCATTGCCGATTGTCGCTCTCTATTTTACCATCCCTCAGCCGGATTATCCGGCGGGTGTATCGGGCGATATCCTCCTCATGCGTAATGAGGATAATGGTGTTGCCTGCCTCGGAGAGTTCGCCGAAGATCTTCATGATCTCATGGCTGGTTGCGGTATCGAGGTTTCCTGTGGGCTCATCGGCCAGAATAATTGATGGCTTGTTGATGAGTGCCCTCGCGATGGCGACCCGCTGAATCTGTCCGCCGGAGAGCTCTGCGGGTTTGTGCGTTATCCTCTCGCCGAGACCTACCCTCTGGAGCGCTTCTCTTGCCCGGGATTCACGCTCTTCAGGAGCGACACCGGCATAGATCAGCGGCAGCTCGACATTGCGCAGGCAGTTGAGGCGGGGAAGGAGGTTGAAGGTCTGGAAGACAAAGCCTATTTCGCGGTTCCTGATACGGGCGAGCTCATCATCATCCATCTCGGCAACCTGCTGACCGTTGAGCTCATAGACGCCGGAGGTCGGTGTGTCAAGGCATCCGATGATATTCATGAGCGTTGATTTTCCGCTGCCGGATGGTCCCATGATTGCCGCGTAGTCATTCAGACTGAAGTCGAGGTTGATCGAGTCAAGCGCCTTTACAACCTGGTCGCCCATTTCGTAGAATTTGCAGAGCGACTGCATGGAGATGATTGATGGTGTCGGCATTCCTGGCACTATTGCTGCTGCTTTTTGACAAGGCGGCCATCCGAGAGCTCTGTGGTAATGGCGGTGTAGCTGCCGGAAACCACCTCCTCTCCTTTTTTAAGCCCCCCGGTGACGATGATATGGGTGTTGTCCGTTGTACCGGTTTTGACCGGGCGGAACCAGGCTTTGCCGCCATTGATAACAAAGACACCCTGCCGGCTCTCCGGAGCCCTGGTTTTAGAGATTATGGTGATGTCGCTTTTTTCAGGTTTTACATTTTGTGCAGGGGCACCGCTGCTTCTCATCGTTACGCTCTGGATGGGAACAACGAGTGCATCTTTTACCCGCTGAGCCTCAATATCCGCAGTAGCACTCATACCGGGTTTCAGGAGCCGGTCATGATTGAAGATCCGGATTTTTACCGAGAAATTGGTGACCTCTTCCTGGGTTCCGGCGGCTTTCGAGATGGCTGAATTGGATATTTCATGCACAATGCCCCTGAAGATACGATCTCCGTAGGCATCAACCGTAATTGATACGGGATTACCCGCTTTGACATTCACAATATCGTTTTCATTGACTTCGACCTTGACCTGCATGCTGTCGAGGTTTGCCAGTCGCAGTACCTCTGTTCCGGGAAACTGACCCGTTCCGACCACCCGCTCTCCGGGCTTGCTGTTCAGGGCTATAATGGATCCGCTGATCGGAGCCCGGACAATACTCTTTTTAAGCCGGTCCTGGTTCTGGTCCAGAAGACTTTTGTTCTGTGCTATGGTATAGAGTGATGACTGGTAGGTGGCCCGTGCGGCCTGTGCATTGGTTTTTGATGCAATGAAGTCGGATTCGGAGATCAGTCGTTCCCTGTAGAGCAGTGATGCCTTGCGGAAATCATCCTCAGCCTTGAGTTTCCGTGACTGTGCTTCAAGGTTCTGTGAGCGGGCCGCATTAAGTTGTGCAAGGCTCTGTTCCACCTGATTGATGTAGATGTCGGGCTGAATTTTGAAGAGCAGATCACCCTGTTTCACACTTTGACCATCCTTGACGGGCAGTTCAATAATTTCACCCGAGACGTCGGGCGACATGGCAACAACAAGCTCAGGTTCTATTTTTCCGGTTGCCGTAACAAGATGGACCACCTCTTTGATAAAGGCCTTTTCGGTTGTTACCACTACCGGCTTTTCCCTGAGCCGGATCACGGCAAAGAGCACACCGCCGGCAATTAACAGTGCGGCACACCCTAACAGTATGTTTCTTTTGCTTAAAAGGGATTTCTGTTTACTCATTGTTATGCTCTGCTGAATTCATGTTGGTTATTGCAGTGGTATGCCTGATCGGTAATCAAGCACACTTTTCTGCAGTGCAAGGTTGTAGGTGGCCTGGGAGAGGTTGGAGCGGGCACTGAAACGTGTTGCTCTTGCCGAGCTGAGTTCAATAAAGCCTGCCGCACCGAGTTCATGCTTTCTTTTTACCCCTTCATAAGCTGACTCGGCAGCGGCCATACTCACCTTTGCGGCTTCAATCTGAACGAACGCCGATTTGTATTCAGTTGCGGCCTGCTGGAGATCAATGATGATATTGTATTTAAGATCTTCAGTGTCGAGCTCACGGTTCAGATAGTTGATTCTGGATGACTGAACGTTGTAGCTGGTCTGAAATCCGTCGAAGATCGCCCAGGAAAGGTTGAGCCCTATGTTGTAGCCGATTGTCTGTCGAAGCTGATCGGAAACAGCCGGAAATGTTGATTCAGAGATTCTGCCGCCGATGTTCTGGCTGAGAGAGGCGGTTCCGGAGCTGCCTGTGGTGATATTTAAATCGAGCTTGGGATACCAGGCGGCTCTGGCGCTGGTGATCTGCCATTTTGCTGCTGATGTCTCAAGCCGGCTGCCTTTCAGGTCCATGCGCTCTTCAAGGGCAAGGTTGATAAGCTTGTTGATATCGGGTTTGCTCTCGGGCGGTTTTTTCAGTTCTTCGGGAAGCGGTTCAAGGATAAAAACGGTTTCAGGATCGATCTGCAGTCTGCGCAGCAGCTCAAGCCTGCTGTGCTGGAGGCGGGTTTGGGCTTTGATGACCGAAAGGTTGCTCTGTGCGGCCTCAGCCTGCTGCTGGTATCGATCGATCATGGATTTCAGCCCAATTTGAAACTGCCTTTCGGTAAGGGTCAACTGGTCCAGAGTTGAAAGATGATTCTCCTTTGCGATTTCAAGCAGCTCACGGTCAAGCAGGACCTGGTAGTATGCCTGGGTTACATCAAAAGCAACAGTCTGGATGGCACGCGACAGGGAGTACTCGGAAGCGCGCTTCCTCTGCAGTGCGGCCTGCAGTCCGGCATAGTCCCTGAAGCCGTTGAAGAGGTTGAGAGAGGTCGAGAGCGTCATGCTGACGGTTTCACTCTCTGTCCTGATTTTCGATATAGGCTCTCCGGGGAAAATTTGCGAATAGGACTGGTTGAGTGTATAGGGGGTGTAGCTGGCTGAAAGGGAGAGTTTCGGCAGAAAACTGCCGTAACTTCTCAACACATCGGCGCTCTGGAGCTTTACGTTATTTGATGCTTTAAGGGTTGATGTCGCATTTTTCAATGCTATCTCAATGCAGTTGGAGAGAGACAACTTTTTTGCAACGACTTCAGCTGCCATTGCGGTTACGGGGAGAGCTGATACAAGCGCTGCAAAAGAGAGATATAACAGGAGTCTGGAAATCAAGTGACTTGGCGATGACCCGATTGTGTGTCTAAAGCAAGGAATCTTCATAATGTGTAAATGGTAGAGTTCTATACCCGCAAGGCCGCGTTAATAGTTCCATGCAGACGGGTTTGGTCGAGTATCTTCAGAGTCGTTCAAGCAGCGAATCGATCTCCTGCTGATAGTGCTCAGCGTTCTGCGGCTTCAGCAGGATGAGCATGGTATAGATCCTGATCGCTTTTTTGTAGGCTCCCTGGGCAGTGAAAAGGGTTGCAAGTGTCTCTGTCGGAACGGCAATGGCCATATCGTCTGAAAATGGTTGTTTCTGCTCCAGAAGCGGAGTCGGGTCGGCGTTCTCGGTGGTTTTTACCGGCTCGAACCCCATGAGGGCAGCGGTGAGTTTTTCAAGCTCATCGGTGACGGGGTCAAACATCGTTTCAGGAGTGCCTGGATCCTGTGCAGCAATGATAGCCTGAAGCTCCAGAAGCTCCTGCCATGCCACCTGATTTGCCGGCGCAATGGTGCAGCATTTTCTGAGATACTCTCCTGCAAGCGCGTAATTTTCGATGCCTCTCTGTGCTTTGGCATAGAGCAGGCAGAAGAGATAGGAGTCCGGAAAGTGATCGATATACGGCTGGAGCTTCTCAATACCCGATTCGCATCTTCCCCGTGAAATGTCAAGTGAGACCTCTGCAAAAAAAAGGTGCGGATCGCTCTTCATGGCATGCTCATTTGCCGGAGCGCTGTCGTAATCGGAAAAGGTCATGAGCGTTGTTCACAGCCTGAGTTGCAGGGGGTGCTCGCGTTCATTGCCAGTTCCAGCAGCCGCGTGGCAAGTTCGGGGAACGGGATTCCGCTGGCCTCCATCAACTTCGGGTACATACTGATATCGGTGAAGCCCGGAATGGTATTGACCTCGTTGAGTATGATGCTTCTGCTCTCTTCATCAACAAAAAAATCGATTCGCGACATGCCCCGGCATCCGAGAGCCTTGTATGCCCTGAGAGCAAGCGCTCTGACTTTTTCCTGGAGCACGGAGGGAATGCGGGCCGGAATGAAGGTTTTTGCGCTGTTGTGAATATACTTGTCCTCATAGTCATAGAAGTCGCTGCCGGGCTCGATCTCTCCGCATACCGATACCTCCGGTTGCGCATTGCCGAGAACAGCCACTTCAATCTCCCGGCCTTTTATGGCCTTTTCGACCAGTATTTTTGTGTCGAGCGTGCATGCGGTTTTCAGGGCAAGAGGGAGCTCCGCCGGATTATGCACTTTTGAAATACCGACAGAGGAGCCGAGGTTTGCCGGTTTGATGAAGAGGGGGTACTCAAACTCTCTGTCGATACGGGTATGAAAGGAATCCGGATCGGCAAGGTAATCACTGCTTAAGAGCGTTATTCCGGGCGCGACAGCTATGCCGGCATCGGCTACACACAGTTTGGTAAGGGCTTTGTCCATCGTCACAGCCGAAGCCAGAACCCCGCATCCGGTATAAGGAATGGCGCAGGTGTCGAGGAATCCCTGGATCCGTCCGTCCTCTCCATAGGAACCATGGAGCACCAGAAAAGCTACATCGATTCCGGTGGCAGTGAAGTTGCGGTCGAAAGGGTGCTGTCCGGACTCCTTTGTCATGCGACGGAGGGTTTTGCCTGCGGCGTCAAGTGAAGAGCTTCTCAGCAGCGTTGCAAGGTCAAAGTTCAGAATATCACGGGCAATGCCATCCAGCAGCCACTCTCCGTCATGCGTGATATAGATCGGGATAACCCGGTAGCGGTCAGCATTGATGTTTGCAGCAATTGATTTTGCTGATATAATCGAGATTTCGTGTTCAGCAGATCTTCCACCAAAAATGATTGCGACGGTTACAGGTGCCATGAGGAGCTATAAGGGTTTAGTGATAACGTGATTGATGTTCGACAGCGATACAGCGGTTTTCAATAACAAGCAGGCCTGCTTCGCGTGCTTTCCCGGCGGCCTCCATGTTACTGATACCTGACTGCATCCAGATAACCTTTGCTCCGATTGAGATCGCTTCATCAACTATTGGCGGAACATCCTCCGCTTTACGGAAAATATTGACAATCTCAATTTTACCCCGGATCTCCGGCGGCATCAGCAAGAGAGAGGGGTAGCAGCGCAACCCAAGAACCTCTTTGCTATTGGGATTGACAGGATAGATGGTATATCCCTGCTCCATCATATACCGAGCAACCTGGTAACTCGGTCGATCGGGTTTCGCAGATATTCCCGCAACAGCAATGTGGCGAAACGAGGTGAGGATGTGCTCTATAACCGTTCTCTGCATGGATCAGACGGAGACATTGGATATTGTGTAACAATGATTACTGAAACAAAATACCTGTCTGGCTTGATACAAACAATCCACAGTTCAAAAATAATAGGAAAATAAGGAGGGCTTCGGTTTATGTCGCTGTTTGAGGGCGGTGACGGAGAGATTACGGCAAAAGGAAACGAACTGAAAAATTGATTCGTTACCTTTGAGTGAACGGGTTGATAAAACAGCATTGCTTTTACAGGGAATTCTCATCGGAGGGCTGTTGTCATGTTTTTATTCCGCATTACGGTGTTTGCCAAATGGAGCTCGCTCTGCTGTCTGCTTCTGCTCAGCGGCTGCAGCAGTGTTTATGTCTCCTCGGACTTTGATCCATCCATAGACCGGTCACGATATGTTACCTATAACTGGTCCTCCGGGGAGGAGGGCAAAACGGACAAGGCTTCTTTGGAGATCTCTCCCTTTGTTTACAATCGTACCCGCCGCTCGGTAGATCGCGAACTGGCAGCCAGGGGGTATCTGCTTCAAAAAAAGGGTCAGGTTGATTTTCTGGTCAAAATTCAGCTGCAGAAAGCCGTCGTGAGCTCGATGTATCTTGAGCCTTATTATACCCCGCGTTACTCTTTCAGGGCTTATCGTAACGGTAGTCGCTATTTTGCCGAGCCGTTCTGGCAACCCTATGGCTCAGCCGCCTGGGTTCGTTACCATGAAGAGGGATATCTTGTGATTGATATTATTGACGCGCTCTCCGGTGCTCCTGCCTGGCGGGGTTCATCCTGGGGTGTAATCAGGGATCGTCAGGATGCAGAGATCATGCAGCAGGACATCGACCGGATGGTGGCACCTATTCTTGAAAAGTTTTCTCCCCTGAAAAAAAAGAGGTGAATGCCCGTTGAGCTCTGGTGGTGCAAGCAACGCGGTTTGCCCGCAAGGAAATAGTTGCGGCCGTGCTCTCTTTTTTGTTGCCATATCCTTTTCAACTATCTTGAGCAGTTGAATGTGGCGATTGCGATGAATACCGTGAACTGTTTTACAGCTTGTGAATCCTCTTTTTTCAAAGGTTTATTGTGTTGACACCGGTTTTCATACCGGCGAAGAGAATATGGCGTTCGACCGGATGATGATGGCGGCATTTCTTGATGGACGGTTTCAGGCGCGTTTCGGATACGGGAGTTGTCTCTGGCGTTTCTATGCATGGAGACCATTTGCCATTACACTGGGCTACAATCAGCGAGAGTCGGATATTGATATGAGAGCCGCTGCGGCGGCTGGTATTGATGTTGTCCGGAGGCCGACCGGCGGCAGAGCGGTTTTTCATGCTGAAGAGTTTACCTACAGTTTCATTACTGATTCACTGGCAGAGAACAGCACCCACTACCGGATGGTCCATGAGGTGATCAAGCTTGCTCTTGAAGCGCTCGGCATCCGGGCGGAGTTCTGCCGTTCCACCCTTTCAGGGCCAGAGCAGGTGCCCGGCAGCGGTTCGGTCAGCTGTTTTACGGCTTCTGCCCGCTATGAACTGCAGGTAGCGGGTCGTAAACTTGTCGGGTCGGCTCAGCGCAGAACAGGGGATATTCTGCTCCAGCATGGCTCTCTTCCTCTTTCCGTCATGCACAGGGAGCTTTGGCGTTATATTGCCTATCCGGATGGGGATGCTCGCGAGCGTGTCAGCAACGAGATGGAGCAAAAAAGCACCACGCTTGAAGAGATTCTCGGTTACATTCCGGCATATCAGCGCATTGCGGAATTGATGCTGCAATCGGCAGGAGTAGAGCACTGTCTGGAGCCGGTAGTGCTTCAGCCCGACGAATTATCGGATTTTCTTGAAGGTTATGATTATACACAATCCATTAAGCAGCAAGCATCATGAACAGAAGGGTTCAGCATAAAGCAGCTCATGTAACGACCAGAAGACTGCTTGATATGAAGCAGGGGAAAGAGAAAATATCAGTTCTGACAGCCTATGACTATACCATGGCCAGAATTCTTGATCGTGCCGGAGTTGATGTTATACTTGTGGGGGATTCGGCCAGCAATGTTTTTGCCGGGCACAGTACGACCCTGCCGATTACCATCGAGGAGATGATCTATCATGCCAAAGCGGTGGTCAAGGGGGTTCAGGATGAGAGCAACCGGGCAATGGTGGTGGTGGATATGCCGTTTATGAGCTACCAGATTTCAGGAGATGAGGCCCTGCGCAATGCCGGAAAGATTATGAAGGAGCATGAGTGTGATGCGCTGAAGCTTGAGGGAGGCATGATCATTGCCGATACGGTGAAAAGAATCACTGATGTCGGTATTCCTGTCATGGGTCATCTCGGGCTCATGCCGCAGTCGATCTACAAATACGGAAGCTACAAGGTGAGGGCAGAGGAGGAGAGGGAGGCTGACCAGCTCCTTGAAGATGCGCGTGCTCTTGAGGAGTCGGGTGCTTTTGCGGTTGTGCTTGAAAAAATCCCATCGGCGTTGGCTGCTGAAGTTACCCGCTCACTGACCATTCCGACTATCGGTATCGGTGCCGGTGTTGAGTGTGATGGCCAGGTGCTTGTCATCAATGATATTCTGGGTCTCAACAGGGAGTTTCATCCCCGATTCGTCCGGCAGTATGCCGACTTGAATACGGTGATTGAAGATGCGGTCAAGTCCTATGTTCATGATGTCAGAGAGCGAGCTTTTCCTTCAGCGGATGAAAGCTATTGAACGGGAGTGCCCGGCAACTCTTTTCTGTTTAAAAGCTTGATGAAAGATTGTACTTTTGATATCAACACCCATTAAAAGGCGTTTTGCCGGTTTTGGGTAATTTTTCCCGGATGCTGGATATTTCTCTTTATGGCTGATGCTGGCAAGAAAAAGCTGCTAAAACGTTATCCTCCTTTTCTGAAAAACAGTTCAAAGGACCGGTTACAACTGTTTCCGTTTGTTTCGCGTTCGTTTGTTCCATCGGTTTTTACCGTCATGAACATGGTCAGCGGCTATATCTCGATTGTCATGTCGGGTGAGGGGAGTTTTGTCGCCGCCTGCTGGTTTATCATTCTGGCCGCTTTTTTTGATACGATCGACGGTCTGGTTGCAAGAGTTACCAAAGGGACTTCCGATTTCGGCTTTGAGCTTGACTCGCTTTCAGATCTTGTCTCTTTCGGTGCGGCTCCGGCCTATCTGGTCTACAAGTTCGGTCTTGAGGGATTGCCGGGCATGACAGGGATTTTTATCAGCTCCCTGCTTATGATCGGCAGCGGACTTCGACTTGCCCGCTTCAATATCAGCATGATTGATTACAAGAAGGAGTCCTTTTCCGGTCTTCCGACTCCGGCCCAGGCTTTGACCATAACCGGATTTGTGCTCTGGATGAGTGGTGATCCGCTCTTTCCCTTCCATATGATGCAGAGTGTTCTGGCATGGCTCTCCACCGCTCTTGCCCTGCTCATGGTCAGCAAGGTCAACTATGATGCACTGCCCAAGCCGACGGTGGAATCCTTCCGCCGTAAACCCGTACAGATGTCGCTCTACATTGTGGCAATGTTTTGTGTTCTTGTCTTTCACTCGAAAGCTTTTTTTCTTGCCATGTTGTTGTATATTCTGCTCGGTATTGTACGGTCAATCACACTGCTGTATCGTCAGTGGCAGACTTGATTTTTTTTCATCAACCATCCGCGTGATAATGCCCTATACTGCAAAAATAAAGGTGACCCTTCGCCAGTCCATACTTGATGTTCAGGGCAAGGCTGTCGAGCATGCTTTGAAAAATCTCGGGTACCAGAGTGTTGAGTCGGCAAGGATCGGCAAATATATCGAGGTAACTATCAATGAAGAGGATCCGGTTCAGGCTGAACGCATCGGCAACGAGATCTGTCAGAAACTCTTATCGAATCCGGTAATGGAGAATTACTCTCTGGAGCTGGAAAAAGTAAATTAATTACCACTCTCAACCATGGCTGATGTAACTGTAGGGGTCGTTGTATTTCCGGGTTCAAACTGTGATCATGATACCGAGCATGCTGTTGCCTCCTTTGACGGTGTGCGGCCGCTCATGCTCTGGCATAATGAACATGATCTGCAGGGGGTGAAGGCGATTATTCTGCCCGGCGGCTTTTCCTATGGCGACTATCTCCGTGCCGGATCAATTGCCCGTTTCTCTCCTATCATGCAGGAGGTTATAGAGTTTGCACGCAAGGGGTTCCCTGTGCTCGGCATCTGCAACGGATTTCAGGTGCTGCTTGAGAGCAAGCTTCTCGAAGGTGCGCTGTCGCGCAACCGCGACAAGAAGTTTCTCTGTACACAGACCACCATCAAAGCGGTGAACTGCTCGACAATTTTCACTTCGCTCTACAGCGTTGGTCAGGTTCTGAGAATTCCTATTGCGCATGGAGAGGGAAACTATTTTGCACCGGCCGAAGTCATTGAAAGCCTTGAGGAGCATGAGCAGATTGTGTTCAGATACAGCGATGCCGAAGGTAATGTGAGTGACGGGAGCAATCCGAACGGTTCGGTGAAAAATATTGCCGGTATCATCAACCGTCAGGGCAATGTGCTCGGTCTGATGCCGCATCCCGAGAGAGCCAGTGAGAAGCTGCTCGGCTCGGATGACGGACGCTCGCTCCTTGAATCACTCTTTCGCCATATTGCCGGAGTCTGAAGGGTTCACTCCATTCACTCACAAGTTAAACCGGAACCTGTCGTGACGCAGAAATACAAGGTGTTCTCCTGGCTGCTTTTTGATTTTGCCAATACCTCTTTCAGCGTGATGATGGTGACCTTTGCTTTTCCCCTCTACTTCAAGAATGTTATCTGCGCAGGGGAGCCTTCCGGCGATGCGCTCTGGGGCTTCAGCGTCAGCCTCTCGATGCTGCTTGTCGCGCTCATTTCCCCTGTGCTCGGTGCTGCGGCTGACTATTCAGGAAAACGAAAACGCTTTCTTTTCGTTTTCACCCTCACCTCGGTTGTTGCAACAGCCCTTCTTTTTTTTTCTGGACCAGGTACGGCACTCAGTGCTGCCGCACTCTTTATTCTTGCCAACATGGGATTTGAGGGCGGTCTGGTTTTTTATGACGCCTACCTCAAGGAGCTTGCCTCCGACAAGAGCCTCGGCAGGGTATCCGGCTATGGTTTTGCGATGGGCTATCTTGGTGCCCTCTCCATCCTGCTGCTTATGAAACCGCTTCTCAGCGGGGGTATTGTGCTCTCCAATGCATCGAATATCCGGCAGAGCTTTCTCTGGGTGGCACTTTTTTTTGCCCTGTTTGCCACACCGCTCTTTCTTACGCTCCGCGACGGGAAGAGGGAGGTGCACTCCCCGCTCTCTCTTGCGGCGATCGGTCGTTCCGTCAAAGAGGTGCAGTATACAGTTCGCCACATCATGAACTATCCCGATCTTGCCCGCTTCCTGCTGGCCTATTTTTTCTACAATGACGCTATTTTAACCGTCATCGCATTTTCGTCGATCTATGCCCAGAATACCTTCGGTTTTACAACCGGCGAGCTGATTGTCTTCTTTATGCTCGTCCAGACAACGGCGATTGCCGGTTCGGTTGTTTTCGGTTTTGTTACCGACAGGATCGGACCGAAACGTACCATTGTTATCACCCTTTTTATCTGGTTTGCGGTTGTATTGCTGGCTATTCTCTCCGACAGCAAGGAGCTCTTTTTTTATACCGGAATGCTTGCCGGTCTCTCAATGGGCTCCTCCCAGGCGGCTTCCCGCTCCATGATGGCCCGGCTTACACCGGCGGAACATGTTACCGAGTTTTTCGGTTTTTATGATGGCACCTTCGGCAAGGCTTCGGCCATAGCCGGTCCGCTTGTCTTTGGTCTTGTCTCTGCACAGGCAGGGAGTCAGCGGGTGGCTCTTGGTTCACTGCTGCTCTTTTTTTTAACAGGCCTCCTGCTTATGACAAGGGTGGGATCAGCCGGAAGCAGGCAGGCTCTTGAAGCGTGATGGGGTTCACAGAGTCAAATGTTGATCAAGATGAAAACAGGAGAGGAGAGATTGAAACTGCAGGATGGTGGCCATTCCGGAAGTGTCGGCTATCTGCGGGCGTTTGTTCCGTTTTTCTGGAAAAATTTCATTCATGACCGGATCTTTCTCGGTGCCGGTTCTCTGGCTTTTCAGACGCTGCTTTCCATTGTGCCTTTTCTGGCCGTCGTGCTCTCCATATTGAGCGTATTTGCCGTTTTTACTCCCTTCAAACACAATATCGAGGAGTTTCTGGTCCAGAATTTCATGCCCGGAGCAGGGGGTATTCTCAATCACTACCTGAACGATTTTATCGGCAAGACTGCGACGGTTCCTCTTCTGGGCGGATTGTTTCTTTTTATCATTGCGCTCTCCCTTATTTCAACAATCGATCATACGCTCAATGAGATCTGGGAGGTGCACTCTCCGCGAAAGATGCTCCAGGGGTTTACCCTCTACTGGACGGTACTGACGCTTGGTCCTGTGCTTATCGGCAGCAGCCTTGCGGCCGGTTCCTACGTCTGGTATACGGTATTCACCGAAGGACCGATGCTTGAGGTGAAAACCAGACTGCTCTCCTTTCTGCCCTTCATCAACTCGGTCGTTGCATTTTTTCTTCTCTATATGCTTGTGCCGAACTGCCGGGTCAGGTTTCTGCATGCCATCTCCGGCGCATTTGCTGCGGCCGTACTTTTTGAGCTGTCGAAAAAATGGTTCAGCTTCTATATCGCAAATGTTGCAACCTTCGAGCATATCTACGGGGCGTTATCGGTTATACCGATGCTCTTTTTCTGGATCTATCTCGGCTGGGTTGTCGTGCTTACCGGTGCAGAGTTTGTTTTCTGTCTCGGCGCCCTGAAACCTGCCGGAAGTGCGTCGGAACCCTTTAATCCCCTGCGGGGTATTCCGGAAATTCTCTCGGTTCTCGCTCTTGTCTATGCCGCACAGAAGAAGGGAAGCCATATGAACATGAAGAAGATTCTTAAAAACCTGCATCCGGCACTACCCTCACTCCTGAAAGAGATTGTTGATATGCTTCTGCAGCATGGCGTTATCCATGTCACAGCCGGAGGTGATCTGGCCATCAGTCGCGATCTGCATACCCTTAAATTATATGATCTCTATGAAATAATTCCTCCCGGGTTTGGTGCCATGGAAAACGGCTTGATGAATTTCGACGGTAATAGCTTACATTTAGTAACGATAAAGAGAGCTGTATCGGAGAGCCTGAGAAGCAGCATGGATATTCCGCTTGTCACCTTGTTAGAGGATAATAATCAACCGCAGTCATGAGTTACCAGGTTATAGCCCGTAAGTACAGACCGAGCAAGTTTGCAGATATTACGGCGCAGGAACATATTACCCGCACCATCCAGAACTCGCTTCGTATGGGACGGCTCGGCCATGGTTATATCTTTTCGGGTTTGCGCGGTGTCGGCAAAACCACTGCCGCAAGAGTTTTTGCCAAGGCGGTCAACTGCCAGAGAATGATGGAGGATCCGGTCTATCTTCAGGAGGTGACCGAGCCCTGCGGAGAGTGCGAAAGCTGTCGTGATTTTGATTCGGGTACAAGCCTCAATATTTCGGAGTTTGATGCTGCTTCCAACAACAGTGTTGACGATATCCGCGCTCTGAGGGAGAATGTCCGCTACGGCCCCCAGAAAGGGAAGTACAGGGTCTATATCATCGATGAGGTGCATATGCTCTCCATTGCGGCATTCAATGCATTTCTGAAGACGCTTGAAGAGCCCCCGCCTCACGCCATCTTCATCTTTGCCACAACAGAGCTGCACAAGATTCCGGCAACCATTGCCTCCCGCTGTCAGCGCTTTAATTTCAAAAGGATACCGCTGCCCGATATCCAGAAGCAGCTGCAATCGATATGCGATGCTGAAAAGATAACGGTTGAAGGCGATGCGCTTCAGCTCATCGGGCGCAAGGCTCAGGGGTCGATGCGGGATGCGCAGAGCATTCTTGACCAGGTTATTGCCTTTACTGCCGAAAATGATCATGAGGGGAGTATCAGTTACCAGAGTGTGGCAGAGCTTCTGAACTATATTGACGACGAGCACATGTTTGGTGTGACCGATGCGGTTCTGCAACGCAACCATGCCGCTATGCTTGAGGTTGCGCAGTTTGTTATCCGCAACGGTTACGATGAACAGGATTTTCTTGAAAAGCTGATTGAGCATCTGCGCAACATTCTCGTTGTGCTCAATTTGTCCTCCACCCGCCTTGTTGAGCGTCCTGATGCCGTTCGAGAACGCTATCAGCGGGATGCAACCAAATTCTCACCTTTTTCGCTCATGCAGATGGTTGAGTTTCTCCTGCAGACCCAGAAAGAGCTGAAGTTTCAGTTTGAATACCAGTTCCGTTTTGAGCTGGCCCTGCTCAAGCTTATTGATATTGATCAGATAGTGCCGGGTGCAGGTGTTGCGAGTGTGCAGCCGCCGCAACTTGTGCAGCTTCAAAAAAAAAAGCCTCTGACAAGCCTCTGACTCCCGTTCCGCCAACCGCTCCACCGGCTTCAACCCCTTCAGTTGCATCAAAACGACAGGGCGCGGCTGATCTTGATCTCGGCTCATGGCAGAAAAAACTTTCAGGATTTGCCACTGTTCCTGATCTGCGGGAGCGCCGGATGCACAAGGAGCTCCAGAGCTCGGCAGAGGGGCAGTCCGGAGCACCTGAACAGGTTGCAAGTCTTGATGCGTTGAGGGTTGAGTGGCGTCAGTTTCTTGACCATCTGGCCCGGAAAACGCATAACTTCATGGCAACCCATCTCCAGTCATGTGAGCTTGCCTCCTGCACTCCCGGAGGAGTGCTTGAGATGGTATGCTGCCGGAAGTTCTCCTATGAAGAGCTGCTCCAGGACCGTGAGCTTCTGCAGCGCGAACTGTCGGAGTTTTATGCGATGCCTCTCCAGCTCCGTCTTCGCTATGACTCCGAGAAAGATGCCTGTACCAGGGAGAAATCGGTCTTTACCCTCTTCCAGGAGCTTTCACAGACCAATGAGGTTCTCCGCTTTCTCATCAGGGAGTTCGGAGGTGAACTGGTTTACTGAGAGAGGTCAAGAGGTTTTATAAATCATGAAAAATTTCCCATATTCACTCTTTTAATTTTTTCAATGCCAAAGGACGATAGCATCACTATGAGTAAAGCTGCAGGCCGAACAACGCATGCTCTTCAGAACCGGTTTCGCTCCGAATATTGCGGTTTGTTGAACCCGGAGCTTGAGCACAGCACGGTAAGACTCGGCGGATGGGTTCACAGAAAACGCGATCACGGCGGACTTATCTTTATCGATCTGCGTGATCATACCGGAATCAGCCAGCTTGTTATCCAGCCGGAGCAGCAGGATCTCTTTGAAGCTGCCGGTCAGCTCCATTCAGAGTCGGTTATCTGTATTGAGGGTGAGGTGGTTCTCCGGAGTCCCTCCACGATCAATCCAAAGCTTGCATCGGGTGAGATCGAAGTGGTTGTCAGCAGGATTTCGGTTGAGAGCAATGCCCAGCCTCTTCCTTTTCCTGTGGCCGATGAGGTGCAGACCTCAGAAGAGCTGCGCCTTAAATACCGGTTTATCGATCTTCGCCGTGAGAAGATCCACGAGAATATTATTTTCCGCAGCCGTCTTACCGCTGCGATCCGCCGTTATCTTGAGGAGAGAGAGTTTATCGAGATACAGACTCCGATTCTTACCTCAAGCTCGCCGGAAGGGGCCAGGGACTTTCTGGTTCCGAGCCGCCTCCATCCCGGTAAATTCTATGCACTGCCGCAGGCTCCCCAGCAGTTCAAGCAGCTTCTGATGGTTTCGGGCTTTCCCCGCTATTTTCAGATAGCGCCCTGCTTCAGGGATGAGGATGCCCGTGCCGACCGCAGTCCCGGAGAGTTCTATCAGCTTGATATGGAGATGGCCTTCATTGAGCAGGATGATCTCTTTGCGATTCTTGAGGGGATGGTTGAGCATCTGACCCGTACCATGTCGGAGAAACGCATTACCGAGTTTCCTTTCCCCCGCATCAGCTACAAGGATGTCATGAACCGCTTCGGAACGGACAAGCCCGATTTGAGAATTCCGATTGAAATCAGTGATGTCACCTCACTCTTTGTGAACTCCTCATTCAAGGTCTTTGCAAGCAACACTGTACCCGGCACCTGCGTCAAGGCGCTTCTGCTCAAGGGACGCGGCACCGAGTCAAGACTCTTTTACGACAAGGCCGAAAAGCGGGCCCGCGAGCTCGGTTCGGGCGGCTTGGCCTATATCCAGTTCCGCGAAGAGGGGCCGAAAGGCCCGGTTGTGAAGTTTCTCAGTGAAGATGATCTTGCAACCCTGAAATCGCATCTCGGGGTTGAAACCGGCGATGTGGTCTTTTTCGGAGCAGGGAAGTGGGAGCAGACCTGCCGGATCATGGGCGGCATGAGAACCTACTTCGGCGATCTCTTTACGCTTGACAAGGATGAGCTCTCCTTCTGCTGGATTGTGGACTTTCCGATGTTCGAGTATAATGAGGAGGCCAAAAAGATCGACTTCTCCCATAACCCCTTCTCCATGCCGCAGGGAGAGATGGAGGCGCTTGAGTCGAAGTCACCGCTCGACATTCTTGCCTACCAGTACGATATCGTCTGCAACGGCATCGAGCTCTCAAGCGGCGCAATCCGTAACCACCGCCCTGACATCATGCACAAGGCCTTCGAGATTGCCGGGTACAGCAGGGAAGAGGTTGATCTCCGTTTCGGCCACATGATCGAAGCCTTCAAGCTCGGCGCTCCTCCCCACGGTGGCATTGCTCCCGGTCTCGACCGCCTGGTGATGATTCTGCGCGACGAGCAGAACATCCGAGAGGTTATCGCCTTCCCGATGAACCAGTCGGCCCAGGATCTCATGATGTCCTCCCCGTCGGAGGTTACCCCCCAGCAGTTGAAAGAGTTGCACCTGCGGGTTGAACTGCCGAAAAAGGATGAGACGAAGAAATAAATGAATGCAAAAGAGGCTGACGGTGTCAGCCTCTTTTGGTTATGATATTTCGGTTCAGTTCCTCATTCGTTCCTGCCGTTCCATCCGGTTTATTTCCAACCGGGCGCCTGTTTCACCACCATCTGTTCGCATAACCATTTGAAAATTACCATTCGTTTTGTACAATAGTGTTGTACGTTAATATATAAATGGAAATATAATGGCGACCATTGCGGTGAGTGAGTTGCGTTCCAACCTGAAAAAAGTAATGCAACGCGTTGAACATGGTGAAACAGTTGAGGTTACCTCAATGGGCAAAGTAGTTGCCCATATTGTTCCTCCTGTAGACACGCAAAAGATTGCACGCATGAAACTGAAGGAAATTTCCGGAACGGCGGTTCTGCACGATGTTCTTTCACCGGTTGATGAACAATGGGAGGCAGGGAAGGAGTGATCACCGTTGATACGCACATCATTCTATGGGATGCCCTTCAGCCGGAATTGCTGAGCAATAAGGCAAAATCTGCCTTGCAAAAGGCAAATGATTCAGATGGGATACTTTTCTGCTCAATTTCCTTGTGGGAAATTGCTATGCTCATGAAGAAAAAGAGAGTTGAAATCGATTTATCGTACGTTGAGTTGATTGATTTGCTCAAAGCAGCAAATAACTATGTGTTCCAGGAAATCACTCCGGAAATTGCGCAGCTCTCTGCAACCCTTCCCGCATCAATCAACAGTGATCCCGCAGACAGAATCATCAGCGCATCTTCTCTTGTGACACAAACTCCGCTGGTGACCGCAGATCGTAACCTCCGGGCCGCCTCGATGCTTCATACCATCTGGTGAATGCAGAAAAGCGCTGTCAAATCAGCAGACAATCAGAATTTCAGCTTTTCTTACATGGTTTCGGAGGCAGCCCCTTAAAGCAGTAATACTTGGATGGAGAAAAAATGATTCATAAACTCATCCAAGGAGCCAAAACGCCTTGTACCTAAAAACGGAGGAGAGCGATGAATATTGCGGAGATAAGGAATATGAGTACCTCGGAACGATTACAGCTTATGCAGTAATTCCGGGAGAGTTTCCATTATGAGAATGATGAGGTCGAACCGCCTCTGTGGCATGGAAACATTCTTCAGGAAAGAAAAGAGATGATTGTTTCTTGCTCATGAAACCTCCTTGAATGTCATCTCCACACCAACCGCCTTGAGGACAGCTTTTACGGTTTCATAGCGAGGGTGTGCTCCCGGACGCAATGCCTTGTACAAGCTTTCACGACCAAGACCTGTTTTTTTTGCTATCTCGGTCATTCCCTTTGCTCGTGCAACATCTCCCAGTGCCGCAAGGAACACCTCCGGATTCGGATCTTCTGCTGTTGCCTTGAGGTATTCGACAATCATTTCATCGTTGTCGAGATAGTTGACCGGGTCAAAATTCCGGATTGTCACAGTGTTCATAGTTTCCTTTCTTGATTTCACGTGCAAGTTCTTTCGCTCGAATAATGTCTTGTTGTTGTGTTCCCTTATTTCCCCCTACGAGAAGAATATAGACCATCGAACCGTACTGAATGAAATAAATTCGGTATCCTGATCTGCCATGAATGCGCATTTCCGAAACACCCTCTCCGACAGGCTTGCAATCACCGAAATTCCCCTTTACAGCACTTTTGATTCGCGCAACAATTTTCGCGCGAGCCTGCACGTTTTTTAAGGCCTTCAGCCAGCGTTCAAAACCGGCAGTGGCTTTTATGATGATTTCGCTCATAATGTATCCGGAAAGATACTGCATGAATGGCTACTCTTGCAACTCATTTCTTTTCGGGAGATATGGTATCACCATCAAAGTTGTGGAGAGCCTCTTGTCAGGATTGATGAAAGCGGATCGGCTGACACGCATAAAGGCATTCAATCTGATCTCTCGTTGTGGGGTATAAAATATGTAATATAGCGAGTGTGCAGCACATTGTTATTTGTAGCGGTGTCAAATCCGGCAAGAGTTGAGAAATTGTGATGGTACGAACTTCCTTGCTTCCCCTTTTCTGGATTACCAGTTTTTGATGATACTGACAAGCAGGGGAGTTCGATGAGTTTGTGTTTATATTTGCACGTGCAAAAAGATATACATGCTTTGTGGAGTAAGACGGATGAAATTTGATGGATTCGACTGGGATGGTGAAACGGTTCTGATAAGACCGATCAGTGCGCGGTATATGCACACAAAGGAGATAACAGCTCATGAAATAGAAATTCCCTGATTTCAAAACTGACGACGAAGCCGAAGCTTTCGTAGATACTGCTGACCTGAGTGTGTATGATTTTTCGGGCATGGTTCCGATGCGCTTTGAATTGAAACGCAAGGACACGTCAATCAGTCTCCGTCTGCCTGAAGAGTTGCTGAACGAGGTGCGCATCAATGCAAAGCGAGTTGGCATTCCGTATCAGCGCTTCATACGGTTGGCAATTGAAATGGCAGAAGAGGGATAGCTCTCCTTGCTGTCCCTCTTCTGCCATTTAGGTCCTTCTCAACCAGCAGTCACCAACCCCTCAATAGTAGTACTCGGTCGAGAGCTTTTTGGTGAAGCGGTGCATCATGTAGTTGACAAACCAGACCCAGTTGAGCGGCTTGCCTTTCATGCGCTGCATGATGGAGCGGCCTTTGTAGACCTCTTTCTGAAGCTTGACAAAGTTGGAGAGAAGCTTTTCGCCCGACATTTTGCTTGGCTCGAACATGTAGTGGTAGGTGTCGTACTTGTCCCAGTCGAAGTGGCGAATGCGGGGCTTCATCTCGTCGAAATAGGGGGTGCCGGGGAAGGGGGTCACCAGCGAAAAGACCGGGAACTCGATCCGGTTCTTCATGATGAAGTCGTAGGTGAGCTGGAAGCTCTCTTCGGTATCGTTGTCAAAGCCGAACATGAAGTAGCCTTGGATGGCAATGCCGTTCTTGTGCAAATTGCTCACCACGGTCTCATAGTTGCCCAGGCGGTTGGAACCCTTATGGACGCTTTTCAGGGTTTCCGGGTTGAGCGACTCAAAGCCGATGCTCAACAGATCGCAGCCTGAACGGCCCGCAAGTTCAGCGACTTCCGGTTTGTCGAGGAAGTTCATCGAGATGTTGGCGTTCCAGTGTACGCCGAGCTTTGCCATCTCTTCAAGCAGCGTCATGAAGTACTGCGGGCGGAAGCTGATGTTATCATCCATGAAGGAGAAGTTGATCTTCTCCTTGTTGAGTCTCTTTTGGTGATAGCGCATCTCGTCAAGCACCAGATCAAGCTCGCGGTAGCGGTAGTTCTTGCCGTATATGGTCGGTGTGGTACAGAAGTTGCATCCTACCGGGCACCCCTTTGTTGCCAAAATGGGAATCAGGGAGCTGTATTTTTTTGCCGAAGGTGAAGAGAGGGCGTAACTGAAATCAGGGTGGATCATGCTGCTCATCGGCTTGAGCTCTTTTGCCCGGTAGATAGGCTTCATTTTACCGGTAAGCACATCGGTGGCCAGTTCCGTCCAGATCGACTCTATTTCGCCGTAAACCACGCTGGTGCAGTGCGAGGCGGCTTCGTCATGCAGCATGGTGGGATGAACCCCTCCAAGGATTACAATCTTGCCCTGACGCAGTGCAGCGTCACCGATCTTGTATGCCTTTGTTGCATTCAGGGTGCGTGAGGTGATGGCAACAACATCGAATCCAGAAAGGTCTTCGGGGATCTTGTTACCGAGCCGTTCATCAATAAAAGTGACGTCAAAAAGCTTTCCGACAAGGGAGGCAACCATGATCAGGTTTAAAGGCATGCTCACCGATCCTGAATCCACCATCATGCTGGTGTTGCTTATCGGCTGGACAAGAAGCCACTTTTTGCGTGATTTCTGCTGTGCGGCAAGCTGATGAAGAACTTCCTCTGATATATCTGAGGCGGATTGAAGCGGAGAGACGACAGTTTCTGATTGTATGGTCTGCATACCCTGTAATCTGCAAAAGGTGTGGAAAAAACTTTTACTACGAAAGGTACAAGGTATGAAAACTTTTCAATAAAATTGACCGGTGCCCCTAAAAAAACATCAGCAGGGCCGCTCTATTTCATGGTTATGAGTGGTTTGGATATTACGGGGTGCAGTAGAGAGCCACCCGGTCTGTCGATACCTTTCTGGTGATCCGGAACTGGCACTGCGAAAATCCCGATCAGGAGGAGATGAAGGACGTTCGATATGCTCCGCCACCCGACCAAAAGGTATCCAGCATGCTTACCCAGTGGACCGAAAAAATCCACCACCTGCAGGGCGAACTCAACAGCATGAATAACGAACGCCTTATCGCCATCAAAAAAAAGCTATCAGAGTAGCCTTACACATTCAACGGCGCTTTGCGCATAGAATAGCTATAAGTTGTTTTCTTGAAGTGGCTTGTTTTACATAATCAATATTATACAACACATGCATCCACGAGGAGGAATAAAGATCCCCGCCGCAAGTAGCGGGGTATTTTGAAGATAACTCTATCATACTTTACGCCTCAAGAGGCGGGGAATATGACCCATAGAGATTTACGAATAAGCCCAGTGTGCGCTAAAAGAATACACCTTGCTATTTCTGACCAAATCGGCAATCACCTTATTTGCATTATCTTTACCAACTTTGAATTCGACCTCTCGCTGAATGTGTGCATACTCATTTCGCAAGTTGGTCATAAAAATACCCGTGTCATCACTTCCAGGAATAACGATAGGCTTCGGATCGTTAGGATGGGTCAAACCAAACCAACGCAACATGTGGTGCTCATCATAGCTTTTGTAGTGACTGATACGAACATTGCTTGATGGCGGCATCTCGATAGCAATGTCTTTTTTGTTCAAGAACTTTATCATCCAGCATTGCATCAACCGAATTTCATCAGGCACAACAATCTCATCGGAAGCAATCTGTATAAGTTTATTGCTTTCCCGTATGTTATCGCCTGAATGATACTGGCTGTATACAACTTGCGCTTTTGAACTGGCTGCACTAAATTTTTCACGTTCTTGTTGCGCAAATCCGTCGAAAACGCCAGGATCTCGCCATTTCAAAGCCACAAACGGATCATATTTGCGAATCATCCAAGCTTCGATCAAAGTTTGAATCGCTAGATGTTCGCCAGTCTGGTATATTTCTGTGAAGTATTTGAAAATTGGTTGCTCCAGCTTACGGCAGATGTGCGACAATTCTGCGTTTTCGGAGCAAATATGGTACGTATAGATGAGATTGTCCAGCCATTCTCCCTGCTTGATATGCATACGTCGACCGATTCTCTTTTTCCACAAATCCGGTTCAATTCCCAATGCGATAGCATGCCCGATACGATTGCCCGGCTTCATCTCCAGAAACTCGACAGTTTCATACACTGCTCGAAGTCCGGATAGTAGATGAACAAAATCTTCTCCTGCATGGTAGGTAAAGTTTTCATACCCCATGAATGCCAGTTTGCGGAATACAGGGGCAAACACCTCCGGTGATGCGTGCAATTCATTAGCAGCCGCATCAAAACCAACGATATGCTTTCGGGCAAAACCAGCCGCATTACTTGCATTACGACGCATAGCATCAAGCAGAACCTCAGCATTGTGTATATTTTCCAATCTGAGTTCCAAGTCCCTGAACGTTACGATCTTTTCGGACTTGCGCTTATCTCGTTTTTTTATAAAATGCGGTACAAGCTTCAGGTCAAAAGTCTGCACGCCCACTGATTCATAACCTTTTTTGAGTTCCTCCATGAACTTCTCCAGCTTCGCTCGGGAGTCTTTTGGTGCAAATCGCCCTTCGAGTATACCGAGATAGTTACCATGCATACCCTGAAGCTGTTGAAAACGGGCTTTGTACTTCTTCTCGCTATGTTCCCGGAGTTCATTGAGCGTGATCTTCTGAAACTGATCGAATCCTACCTGTCGCTTCTGCTGTACGACCAGCTTCTGAAAGAACGAGCAAATCAGAACATAGTAATGCAATTGAGCCGCAAAACGAGCATCATGATCATTGTCCAGATAAGAAAAGGCGCGAAGCAGGAATAACGCTTCATACTGAATCGAATTCTGCAATATATCAGGAACCACAATCTTCATCGGATGGACTCGGGAAGCGTAATGCAACGGGTTTTCCAGCATCAATTCACGTGTAGCAAACTCTGCGAGACCATGCCGACCCACAATCACGCCTACCAAACAATCCCTAAGCTTAGAGGCGATCTGCAACAGTCGGTACAAATCCTGCTGCTCAAACCGGCCAAGTTGCAGATACTGTTCTTCAACTTCACTCTTCCGGAAAGAGTCACGAAGATGCCGATAGAATCGTACCGGTTGCCGCAATGCGTCCTGCCAGACGATATCCGGTTCAGTTGTTCCGTTAAGGTGCATGTGGCATTCTATAAGATCCTGATTCCGGCACACATCTTCGAGATGGGATTCATAAACCGAAGGTAGGCAAGTGTGCTTCAGATGTGTACGGATAAGCTCAACAGTATCAAGTAGCGCATCGTTTTTTGCGGCAAGATGAATTTTTCTGGCTATCACCAATAGAGGAGAAACACACAGAATCACTCCCTGCCACTCATTAAACCGATCGGTCTGCACATAGAGTTGACGACCTCGAAAGTAAAGCATATCTGCCAAAGCCTCGATAGAACCCGTCAGATAGTCACCAAGACAATGTTTACCCTCAAAAAAAGCAAGTCGCTCATTGTTCAAGTAATAGTCTGGCTTGTAGGGCTCCTGCGCATAGAGTTCAGCAAAATGAAGCCTCTTGAGCTTCTCAAAATCAGACATTCCATTTTCGTAGTAGTACTCAAGTATCTTATGCGAATCGAGAAAGGTTGTTGCAATCAGGATGCTCATAGCTTGGGCTTTCCCAAATTAAAAAGATTCATCAAGAAAGAATTATCACTTGGTATATTGTAATAACCCAAAACTCTCAATTTCTTGCGTAACGTACTGAGTGAATAAGACCGCCATTTTTCAATCGACTCTAATGCATTAACCTGATGCATTAGGCTTAGTTCCCTAAAGTCTTTCGTTATATCTTTGTTGGGTTTTACATTATTTTTTAAATGCGATCTGTTTCTCTTTTCAAACCTATCACCAGCTATGACTGTTATGTCTTTTAAGTCTTCCAATGAATCAATTAATTTTCTGCTCAGAGCAGGGCAATTAAAAAGATAGTCAAATAGCGTATACTCATTACACGCCTCATACGCTTCTATTTTTTTGTAGAAATAATCCGGATCAGTTGAAGGGTTTTTTATATCAGGACTTTTACCTTTTTTCTCCTCACAACAAATATAAACCGCATTAAGCAATGCTGCGATATAAAGATCAAGCATCTCAGCATAGTTTTTAGTGTTATTTTTTATCTCGCTATCAATTCCGTTAAGAGTATAAGACAGACGAATCCAAATATTTGCCAAATCAGCGGCCGATAGTTTTTGATTAATCTTAAGAGCCTTATCGACCCAGTTAATTATTTCATCAATTAAATCAGAATCGATATCATATTTATTTTTATTATCCTTCTCATCAGTGCCTTCTCCCGCTGGTGCACCGCCGGTATTACCTTGGTAGCTATGAAAATCGCGAATGAGATTTGAGTTTTCCAGTACCTTTTTCCACTCGTCTTTGCTCACTCCGTTGTGCTCAATATTATTTGGATCAACCACCAATAATGAAATATCCGCCAATATCCCGAGTAGATTAAAAAGTGATAAATAAGTATAACGTCCGGCCGTCGGGTAAAAAACACGACTCATAAAAAGAGCCAAGTTTTTTCCATTTCTTATGTCTTTAAGATTAATGTCTGAAAGAAAAATATTACCAAAAAACATTCCTTTTTTACCTACATTAAAAGTTGTCAATAACCGCCTAGAAATATGCGCATTTGATATATCACTATCCAGACCTATATGATCAACTAACCATAGAGTTCTTTCATTATAACCAATAGCACCAAAGCGATCAAGTGCATAGCCAACCTTGATGAGATAGGAGAGATAGTGCTGCGGTGTCAGTTGAGCATTGATCTCTGCATTGAGGAACAGCATGGTTATGTTCTTGTCATCTTCACGATATTCCGGCAGCAGCTTCATGTGTGAATCGCGGTTGATCTCTTTTCTCAACATATACACAGCAAGCCGATTGAGTAGGTTGTGCTCTTTTGTTGTATAAAGCAGATCGAACGACTCCAGATTCTTTTTCAGTGTGGTGAAAAAGATCTGCCGCAACACCTCAACAAAGGCATAGAGGTCAGGCTTATTCAGATAATTCTGATTTGAGCGAATTATGTTACAATCACGCCCGCCTCTCAGTACCTGCACCACCGACCTGATAGACTGAGCAAGCAGAGTCTGTTCGTAAAGTTTTGAATATCGGGACTGATTCTTTGTAAGAAAAGTTGTCTCTACAAGATCACGTACAATATCGCTCAACGGTTGCTCATCCTCCTCCTTACATTGTACCTTCAACTCATCTTTCAACTCAAGAATGCTTTTGAGCTTGATGCGGTTTTCCGGCTTCAGGAGTTTAGTCAGATACTGCTCTTCAAGATGCTCGATCTGAGACCGATAAAACTCCTTGATTTCGGTGCCTTCTTTTTCATACTTGTTAAGCGTCCCCCTTGGGTCCATCTTTTCCCACTGGAGTTGCCGAACGATGGTTGCATAAAGATCGATATCACCCAGCATAACAATAATCAAATGCTTAGACGTTAAGTATTTGCGCAACGTCTCAAGAATAGCCTTACCTTCTTTTAACGAGGTATCGATATCGTCCAGCACCAGAAAAAACACTTTTTTCCCAAGCAAACGCAAACTCACTTCAAGAAATGTGTGAAAGCGTTCCTCCAGTTTCCAACCATGCTTTGAGTTGTCTAATCCCCTTTCAAGGATCAGTTCAGGGGAATCCCAAAGTTCGTTTTTAAGCTGATCACTACCCACACCGTCAAGCACGCTCAAACCACCAGCAAGTTTATTTAGCGCATCTATCCATGGCTGATAGCACGTCTCACTGACACTTTTTCCATTTTTCCGATAATTAGCAACCTTCTCTTTGATCCGGACAATGATGTTAAGAAAGATGTTCTCTTTTGTCTCGATCATGGTTGGATCGATGATACATAGATTGCAGACATCGTTAAGCCAGTCCGAGTTTTGATCGATAACACTCAGAATAAACGAGGTCTTGCCCATGCCACGCTTACCATTTATCAGAATCGTGTTATGTACTCGTGAAATTTCTGTGCAAGTCTGAAGAGACTTACAATCCTGATTGTTTATTAACGCTTCGGGCTTATTTGGCTCAATGAATCCTTTTATTAGCTCTTCAAACTTACCCTTTGCTTCATGCTGGATAAAATACTGGTCCTTAAAAGCTTGTGTCTCGGTATCTGAGAGATGGATTATAGGATAAGACTGCTTGGCCATTTGTTATTCCCTTTTGAAATTTAAGTTTTGTAGAGTGAATGGAACTTGTCCCAATTAGTTCTCTTCGGAAATTGCTCTGCACTTGGATTGATTGATAGTCTGCCTAACATCGGGAAGAAAACAAAACAACAGTATTAAAGAGCATATCCGACAGTCCCTCTTGACCACCTTTCCAAAATATTGTCTGTTTACGAAACGAGAGAAATAGGGCGCTAAGTCGTGTTAATAAGCATCAAAAGCATTAATCCCTTAGTTGGATAGAGAGAGAAAAGCTCAGCATCACCGCTCTGATACACCCTTTTTACCAAGGGAGAAGTCGTGGTTGTAACACTTTATCCTATGAAACATATATACAAGCGTATACAGCATTATGTTTTTGTAAATAATATAGCTAATCGCATATATATTTCAGCACTTATGCGCATAAAAGCACACCAATAAACCAATTAGCCGTAGCGAGCATGTCGGGATCACAGAAATCTTTGCAATTTCAGTTTTAGTGCTGATAATGTAGTGCGACGTGAGGTCGCGTAGTTGAAATGTCCGGTAAAACGGACCCGTTCAGTCAACGGAGCCCACCGACACATGCGAGATAAGCAATTGCCTCGTGTGAAGCTGTCGGAAAAGTACCCGCAGGAAACTGTAGGCTGACCCGTAAGGAAACGCTGAATCTGCCAGCAACAGGCGGAGAGGGGCGAGGGCTGGAGTGACATGGTCAACACAAGTGAACTGTCAATAAACATCGTCACAGAAACAAGCCAAAGTTGCTGACAGGCTTGCACCAAAAGGTAAGTGGGTAGGTAATCTCCGTTACATTTGGAATTACACTGACAACAACTCCCACAGGTGGAAAGAAAGGGCCTAAATCACTCATTTGTTCACTACGCAGAACAAGTTAAGCCCGTATTCTGGCCCGGAACAATGGGCAGTCGAACCACAAGGAACGATGGAGTGCGGGTAAAGGAACAAGGAAAAAGCGAATGCCATCCTGTAATGGGGAGGATAGGGGTTGCAACATTACCTCACGTGAAAACGGGCAGACTTCCTTATGGTCTCTCTTCACAAAAGAACCTGTAGAACTTTACTAACGGAAGGAATGCAAATGAATGCAGGAACAGTGGCATGTGCACCATCCGGTTTGGGCTGGCAAACCATCAATTGGGTAAATGCCCGGCATCAAGTAAGAAAGCTGCAAGCGCGTATTGTGAAGGCTACACAGGAAGGCAAACGGGTAAGGTAAATGCCTTGCAGCGGTTGCTGACCCACTCGTTCAGTGTCGTTGCGTAAACAGTAGTTGAAGGAGCGGGGTGATGAACGGATTCTGGGGAGTGGCGAGTTTGTGCAATCGTTGCTTGCAGAGGCTGAAGAGTATATTGATAATCAGCTTCCAGCACGTGAGCGGTTGGAAAAGGTGCGGCATGAGATTGTTGAGGCAAAACAAGATGGCGGCTCCACCATTGTATTTTTTCGATCAGAAAGCCGAAGTGAAATATTGCCTGCATTGAGAAAGAGTCTCGCAGTAAAGTTTACCAGTGAGTATGGACTGTCAATGGCCGAGACTGCCGGGCAGTTGGGCGTAACGACAAACGCAGTGAACTATATGATACGAAAAGGGTGATGTGTTGATGGTTTTTATTATCGCTCTTCAACAACGTTATATAGTGCTTGAACTCAGATGGGCACGATTCATAATATCCTGTTGTAATTATAAAGGGAGTCAATTGAGTTGTAACCCTTTGAAAAGGAGGATGTTATGCAATCAGAATCTGAAAGACTGGCGGCTTATCGGCAATTGCGAACCGAGATTCGGGGTTCGAACAAACATCTGATCGTTATATAGTGCTTGAACTCAGATGGGCACGATTCATAATATCCTGTTGTAATTATAAAGGGAGTCAATTGAGTTGTAACCCTTTGAAAAGGAGGATGTTATGCAATCAGAATCTGAAAGACTGGC
>NZ_JAAORA010000011.1:31965-45755 GCF_011601315.1 Candidatus Chlorobium masyuteum
GGCTTATCGGCAATTGCGAACCGAGATTCGGGGTTCGAACAAACATCTGATCGTCGGAATAGACATTGCCAAAGAGAAGCATTATGCGTTCATGGGTACGGCTAACGGTACGACTTTATGCAAACAATTGATTTTTCAGAACAACAAAGAAGGTTTTGACCTGCTGATAGCAAGAGCGGAGCTGTTACGGTTGAAGAACCAGTCCCCAAGTACACTGATGAACCTCTCAATCGTCTGAGTTTTTCCGCTAAACAGACTATCCAGCCAGTTTAGTCACTCCGGCAAACAGATGACACCTGTCTTGATCGATACCAGTGGAGTATCATATTCCCTTGGACCCCTCTGTTAATTGTTGTGAGGATTTTGATCACCTCTCCTCAAACCAATCGAGATTGATAGTGGAGCAGCTTCAAGGGAGGCGTCGTACTATCCTTCTCACTTTCTGCCCGTCAAGCGGGCAACCGGAGCTATGGTTCAACTCCTGCAAGAAGCGGTAAAACTTCTTCTACGCCATCCTCCTTCATCCAGCAGGCAAGCTGGTAGAGTGCGTTATTGCTGTTTTCCGGGTGAGGACTTGGGGAGGTGATTCCGTAAGGGATAAAGAGAGAGGGGAGACACTGAACGGTTGTTAACGATTCAGGCTGTTGGTGCTTTTTTCAGAACAGCTACGGTAAAGCGGCTTACACAAACCAGTTTACCCTCATCACTTTTTATTCTGATATCCCAGACCTGCGAGCTTCTGCCGAGATGAAGGGGGGTTGCAGTGGCATGGACAAAGCCGCTTTTGACCGGTCGGATATGGTTGGCGTTGATCTCCTGGCCGACAATGTAGAAGTGCTCGCGGTCAACAGCGTAGGATGCCGCAATGCTTCCAACAGTTTCAGCCAGGGCAAGGGATGCGCCTCCGTGCAGAATGCCGATACGCTGGATGGTGCGGTGGTCAACGGGCATTTTGGCGGTCATGAAGTCCGCTCCGATTCCGGTCATTTCAATACCGAGATGACGGGCCATCTGGCCTTCAATAATCTGGTTGGTGTTGATCTCCTCCAGAGTGACAGGTCCCTGAAAAATGGAAGAATGTGTCATGAGAGGGGGAATAAGAGTTTTTCCGGCAGATGAGCGGGTGACGAGATTCGAACTCGCGACATTTTGCTTGGGAAGCAAACACTCTACCAACTGAGTTACACCCGCTTTACCTTGGTGGTGAGAGAGGGAGTTGAACCCTCGACCTCAGGGTTATGAATCCTGTGCTCTAACCAACTGAGCTACCTCACCATTTTCCGGGCTGAAAATATACAACAGGAGTAATCAAAAAACAAGCACTGTGTGCTTTATTTGTTCTTTTTTGCGTGGTTACCGGCCGCTTGTAATCTGGCTGTAGATCGCTTCGGCAACAGGGATATCTTCGGGAGTTGTAATCTTGATGTTGTGATAACCGGTCTCTAAAATTCTGACAGGCTGTTCGGGAAAAAACCGCTCAACCAGTGCGGCATCGTCCGTTGCATAGTACCCTTCAAGAAGCGCCTGTTCGTGTGCCTGTACGAGCAACCCACTGCGAAATCCCTGTGGAGTCTGTACCTGCAGAAGCATACTGCGGTCAAGCGTCTCCCCGAAAAAATCCGGATCGGCACCGATATACTTGATGGTATCCTTGGGGCGGTTAGCCGGTACACAGGCACCAAACTGCATCGACAAACGGGCGATTTCGTCGATATCCCGGGGTTGAATGAATGGCCTGGCACCATCATGGACCAGAATGGTGTCAGGGGCTGAGCCTGATGCGCGCATCTCCGCCTCAATGGCCCTGATACAGTTGTAGACCGAATCCTGCCTCTCCTTTCCACCCTCAATAACCGCTTTCAGTTTGGTGAATCCCGATGCTGCGGCCATCTCCTCAAGTGTAGGGATGTTCTCCTCTTTTGTGGCAATATAGATCGCCGTGACGGATTTGGCCTGCTGAAAGGCACGAATGGTATGATGAATAACCGGATAGCCTCCGATCGAAAGCAGCTGCTTGCTCTGCCCCTCCTTGAGCTGCATTCGTTTTCCTATACCGCTGGCGGCAATAATGGCAAAGGAGTTCATGAGAAAGAGGGAAGTGCTTCCGGTTAATGGATGAACATGGCATCTCCGTATGCCAGAAATTGATAATCGCCCTTCAGTGCAGTTTTATAGGCTTCCATCAGCAAACGGTGTTCAGCAAAAGCGCTGACGGCCATAAGCAGGGTGGTTTCTGGCTGCTGAAAATTGGTCAAAAGCGCATCGGTTACCTTGAACTGGTAGGGCGGATAGATGAATTTGTCTGTCCAGCCCCTTCCGAATTTGATCTTGCCGTCAACCGTGGCATTGGCTTCGAGCACACGGCATGTCGTGGTTCCTACAGCAATGATCCGGCCGGTTTTGTTGACCTTGGTCTCATTGATCTCCATTGCCGTCTGGTAGGGAATATTGAAATATTCCGAATCCATCTTGTGTTTCGATACATCCTCGACCTCAATGGCATTGAAGGTGCTCAGACTCGGGTGGAGGGTGATGGGCAGGATTTTAACGCCGAGCTTCTGGATCTTCTGCAGGAGGGGCATGGTGAAATGCAGTCCGGCCATCGGAGCTACAACGGCTCCTGTCTGGCTTGCATAGACGGTCTGATAGTTCTCCTTGTCCGACTCAACAGGAGGACGGGTGAAGTAGGGCGGCAGGGGAATGTTGCCGATCCGTTCAACAAGGCTGAAGACATCGATCTCCGGATTGAGAAACCGTATGGTCCTTCCCCTGGAGGTGGTGTTGTCAACAACCTCGGCTACGACATCCTCCTCGAAATAGATTTTGTTTCCTACCCTCACTTTTCTTGCCGGATCAACGAGTACGTCCCAGAGTCCGGCCTCCTTGTTGAGTACCCTGAGCAGAAAGACTTCGATCTTGGCATCGGTTTTCTCTTTCTGACCGAATATTTTTGCCGGAAATACCCTGCTGTTGTTCAAAATCAGCAGGTCGCCTTTTTTGAAATAGGATACGATATCGTCGAACATCTTATGTTCAATATCCTTTTTTCTGCGGTTCAATACCATCAGCCTGCATTTGTCTCTGGGCTCGGTCGGCTGATCGGCTATTTTTGTTTTAGGCAGGGTATATCGAAAATTGGACAGGCGCATAAGGGGTCAGGCAGTATGTCAACGATTATGAAACGAATCAAAAAAAAGAAAATAAGGCTTTTTTACAGGCAAAAAAAACAATTACGGGGAGCGGTGCTTCCGCCCCCCGTCGGGTAATCATTTCGCCGAGTGGTAGGCAACTCCTTTTTTCAGTGTGATATGCTCTCCGGCAATGCAGGCCGGAATCGTACTCTCAGCTGCGTCTATCAGGGTTACTTCGACATTGTTTCTTGATATGGCGATAGTATAGCTGTTATTGCGGAAACAGACATTCAGGGTCAGTTTTTTCCACTGGTCAGGCAGGTTGGGATGGACATTGAGCTTCTCGTTGTAGAAGGAGATACCGGCAAAGTAACGGGTAACCGTATCAAGGGTTCCGGCCATGACACCGCAGTGAATACCCTCCTGGGTCGTCCCGCCCTGGGTATCCTCAATATCACTCTTCAGGGCTTCGGCAAACCATTTCCATGCCATCTCATGGCCGTCCTCAAGGTAGCTGGAGATAATGCTGTGGACAACCTTGCTCAGGGTGGAGCCATGACTTGTTCTCGGCTCATAGTAGGCGTAGTTGTTTCTGACCAGCGTAAAGGAGTCCGGCAGCCGGTAACCGATCTTTCCGAGCAGTTCGGCTACTTCACCCGGAGAGAGGGTGTAGAAGGTCATCAGTACGTCCGGCTGTTTTGCCACCTTGTAGAGATCGGGAGAATCGCCCTCGGCTTTCAGTATCCTGTCCATACGGTGGATGTTGCCGTATGTGGTCCGGTAGTGTTTCCAGTCCAGCTCCTTGAGGCCCATGTAGCCCTCGAACTGCTCGATAACCCCCGCTTCATCAATCAGGATATTGAGGTTGTTGCTGATATCACGCCACTGCTGAAGTTCGTCAAATCCGAGATGGATTTTCTCAATCAGGTGGCGGAGTATTGCCGGGTCGATTGTTTCACTGATTTCAACAGCTTTTCCGAGCAGCCATACCGTCATGATGTTGGTATAGGCATTATCCTTCAGTCCCTCCTTGCCGCTTCCGGGAAGGGTTTCATGGAACTCGTCCGGTCCCATAACGCCTTCGATATGGTATTTGCCGGTCTCGGCAGAGTGGTGGGCGATGGAGGCCCAGAACCGTGCAATCTCAAACATCAGCTCGGCACCGCAGGCATTAAGGAAATCGGTATCACCGGTATCGTAAATGTAACGCCAGACGTTGTAGAAAACCGCAATCGATACATGGCGCTGCATGCGGCTGAGGTCAGGTCCCCAGTGACCGCTTTTTGGATTGAAGTGGATGATCTGTGTATCCTCATGGCCGTCATCGGCGGTCTGCCAGGGGAACATGGCTCCCTTGTAGCCGTTCTCACGCGCATACTCCCTTGCGGCATCGAGCCTGTTGAAGCGGTACATGAGCAGCGCTTTGGAGATCTCGGGGAAATGTCGGTTGAAGAAGGGGAGAATAAAGATCTCATCCCAGAAGATATGGCCGCGATAGGCTTCACCGTTAAGCCCCCGGGCCGGCATACCGGCGTCAATTGAGGGGTTGTGGGGTGATGCGGTGCAGAGCATGTGATAGGTATGCAGACGGAGCAGCTTCTGACTGTAGCGGTCGCCTTCAATCTGGATGTCAGCCTTCTCCCAGATTTTTTTCCAGGCTGCGGCACTTGCTTCAAGCAGCGCTTCGAACGAGACCTCTTTTTCAACGGCCGCTCTGGCGGCTTTCAGTGCGTCTGTGCTGTTGTGGTCGAGAGAGGTATGAATGGTGACCAGTTTTTCAATGGTGCAGCTTTTTTCGGGTGTCAGATGGAGCTGGAACAGTTCGCCGATGTATCGGTTTTCGCTGATTACCGTGCGTTTGGGCTCAATCTGCTTTCCATGCGACAGAACCCGTGTTCTGGCAGCTGTAACAATTTCATAGTGAGAGACATTGGTACGAACATGCAGCAGCATGCTATTCTGGTCAGCGGCAGAGCCGACGTGATCAAGATGGTCACAGGAGAGTTCGCTGTATCGGGCAACTCCCTTGTTCTGGATCCTGCCATCAATCGCGGAGCGGAACTCGACGGTTGCACTGTAGTTGACCGGTTTCAGGGTGAACTTCAGGGCACAGCGGTGAGGGTCGTCCATGCTCGCAAACCGCCTGCTGGTGATTTTGGTTAGTCTGCCGAGATTGTCCTGTATGACCAGAGTTCTCTCCATGGTACCGTCGGAGAGCGACAGGTTCTGCTGATAGCTGAGGATTTTCTGCTCGAAAGGATCGATGAACTCACCTCCGCCGATTCTGAACTCCAGGGGCAGCCAGTTCGGTGTGTTGACAAAGTCGTTGTTGAAAATGGTCTGACCGTGTACATCGGAAGGGAGTTTATTGAAGATACCGGCAATATAGGTGCCGGGGTAGTGATGGTGTGATAGTGATGAACCTTCGTAGGTCCCCCTGACGCCAAGGTAGCCGTTGCCGGTTGAGGTGAGTGTTTCACGCAGCTTTTCATCCTTGGGGGAGAACTCGGTGTAGGTCAGATTCCACCCTTCATGTTCAAGCCCTCCGGTAAACCACTGCTCGATCTCTTCAATGGTTATTTCAGCCAGATCCCTTACAACAATATCGGCGCCGTTTTCCCTCAGCTTTCCGCCTTCAATATCACGGGCGATGCCGAGTACCATGCCGAAATTCCCCCTGGATCCCGCCTGAACTCCCGAAATGGCATCTTCAACAACAACGCACTCGTGAGGTTCGAGGCCAAGGTTACGGGCTGCGGTTACAAAAATATCAGGATTCGGTTTGCCTTTAAGGCCCATCACAATGGAGACCTCACCGTCTACACGGGTTTCAAAGAGATGTTCAAGTTTTGAGAGCTTCAGGATGAGCTGGCAGTTGCGGCTTGATGAGGCAATACCGATCCTGATTCCCTTTGCTATAAGATTGTTGATCAGATCAACTGAGGAGGTATAGACTTCAGGTCCCTCCTTGATGAGGATTTCGGTGAAGAGGCTGTTTTTACGGTTTCCGAGGCCGCAAACCGTCTCCTTTTCCGGATTGTCATCCAGTTCTCCGAAAGGCAGTTCAATGTCGCGTGAGGCAAGGAAGCTTTTGACGCCCTCCATTCGGGGTTTGCCATCTACATATTTGTGATAATCGTGAGCCGGATCAAATGGAACGTAGGGTTCGTTGTTGATTTCGGCATGGTTTTTCAGGAAAAAATTGAACATGGACTCCCATGCCAGACTGTGCACTTTTGCGGTGCCTGTGATCACTCCATCCAGATCGAAAATCGCGCCTTTGAAGAGGTTGCTCATACCTTTATGTAAAAATTATGTGATTATAGTGAAAGGAGCCCGAGAATAGTCAGCAGAATGTCAGGGTAGGGTACGGTAAAGCTGTTGGGGCAGATATCGGCGACGGTCTGCCTGAGCTTCTCATCCCTGGTTACAAAAACAGCCCAGACATCATCAAACATCTCCATTGCCTTTTTCAGCATCGGAATGTCCGAAGGGGTATCGCCGCAGACAAGATGGGGGCCCTTTGTGGTGACCATATCCAGTTTACTGCAGATAAATGCAAGACCGTCACCCTTGTCAAAATCCTTGATCGGAGCCTCTGCAGAGGAGCCATCGATAGTCAGAATGATCTCGATATCAAGCCCGGTATCCTCAATTCTGAAATTTCTGCCGCTCGGATCTATCTCCCGAACAACACCTTTGACCCGTTCAAGAAAAGCAGCGGATTCATCATCCTTGATTGAACGGCTGATATCCTGCCGGGCGATAGTGGTCTGGCCGAACTTGATTTGCAGGGCGGAACCGATAAAGTTGAATTTTTCGAAATTGGGGTCTTGCAGCAGCACCAGCATCCGGTCGTTCAGGAGGCGGATCAGTTTTTGCTTCTGTTCATCAATGGGGAAGCTGTTGAACTCTTCATTGAGATCAATAAATTCCCGTCCCTTCGAGCCGGCATAGACAAAGGTATTGCTCGGGTTGATCGAGACGTTGAGGATGCCGAAATCTTTAAGCGGAGCTGAGGTTATGATGATAGGGTAGCGGCAGCAGTTTTTGGCAAAACGGGTAAGGAATACCGAGTTATAGATCGGCTGAACCGAGGATCGGTATCGCCCGCAGTAGTTGTTGGTGGTTCCGTCCCGATCGGTAATGAAGGCGTTGAACTGTTTTCCCCTGAGTGTCCTGACTCCGTTGTTGACATAGGAGCGGAATTCCGGCATGAACTTGGCCAGGTAATCGATGAACTTGTCTTCACCGTATTCCAGATAGTAGATATCTTTCTGAAGCTCCCTGATCTCATAGGTCAGATCAACCTCTATCTGCTTCATGCCGTCAAGTCGAAGCAGACGGTGCCCTGTGTCATCATCAATATAGATGGTCTCCAGTGAGTAGAGCGCATTTTTCAGTGACTCTACACAGGTCTGCCCGACAACCCTCTGCTTGATGATGTTTTTGACAATCGGTTCCCGCAGTTCTCGAGTCTCTGCCTTGAGCTGGTAAAGCTCTTTCAGAGTTCTGATATCCTGCAAGGTAATCGAGGATGTATAGGTGCTCAGATGACGCTCTTTAAGAATACTCTCGTGCATGCGCGACCGGTGTATAAGGAGGTGACGGTTTTATAGTCAAGTGTACAGCAATCTAATCAAAAATCCGCTTAAAATCTTCAGAAAACTTTGATAATTAACACTCCGGGAACAATTGAATCCTCAGGCATTTGATCGCTGCCGGAGCTCGCTTTCAGGCTTGCAAACGATCATGCAGAAGTGCGATTATACGGCGGTGAATCTCTTCTGGTGCCTCAAGGGCATTCAGGCAGAGCATGCGTCCGTTGCTCTCTTTCAGGATGTCGAGGTAACCCTGGCGGACATTTTGATAGAATTCAAGTCCGGAGCGCTCCATTCGGTCCAGTTCACTGCTGTCGAATGCGAGAGGAATCGATTTTGCTGAAAATTTTCTGCTGATGGCCTCTTCCGGCTTGATATCAAGATAGAAGGTGATATCGGGGGTTATACCGCATGTTGAAATGGCAATAATAGAGCGGAGCAGCTCAAGGTCGATACCGCGTCCATATCCCTGATAGGCGGTTGTGGAATCAAAAAAACGATCGAGAATAACAATTTTATTTCCAGCGAGTGCAGGTTTGATGACCTCATGTATGAGCTCGGCCCTGCTTGCCGAAAAGAGCAGAAGCTCTCCGACGGGGCTTATTTCGTGGCGGCTTTCAAGAAGAATGAGACGGATTTTTTCAGCAACTTCGGTTCCTCCCGGCTCTCTGAGGGTCAGCACTTCCCGGCCACTGTCGGCCAGATAGCTGACCAGTTTTTTTATCTGTGTTGATTTCCCTGCACCGTCAATCCCTTCAAAGGTTATCAGCATTGATGTTAAAGGTGAATTTGATTTTTGAATTAACCCGGCTGACCGGTCGGGCGAATAAGGATTTCATTGACATCGACATGCTGTGGCTGGCTCACGGCATAGATGACAGCCCGGGCAATATCGTCGGGCTGAAGTTCCGGAGTATCGGGTTTCTGGATGTTGTCCCAGAACGGAGTGTCCACAACTCCCGGTTCAACCAGAGTTACCCGGACTCCTCTTCCCGCCATCTCGTTGCGGATAGCCTGGGCCATGCCGGTGACCGCCCACTTGGTGGCAGAGTAGAGGTTTCTGATGGAGGTGGTACGGCCGACCACTGAGCCGGTAACAAGAAAGTGACCCCTGGTTTTTACCAGTTCCGGCAGAGTCAGGCGGGCTGTTGCAGCGGCACCGAATACATTGACAAGCACCATCTCCTTCCACTCTTCAGCCTTATCTTCACCGCCGAAAAAGGTTGAGCCTTTGGAAAATCCGGCGTTTGCAAAGACCACATCCAGTCGTCCGAACCGTTCGAGAGTCTCTTGCAGCATCTTCTCTTGGGATTGCCAGCTGGAGACATCGCAGGTGACGGCAAGCGAGCGGCCGGAACCGAGTTCGCTCTGAAGCTGCTCCAGCTTTGCGGTGGAGCGGGCAGCAAGCACAACATTGAAGCCGGCTTCAACGGCACGACGGGCTGTCGCTGCGCCGATACCGGTTGATGCTCCGGTGATGAGAAAGATCTTGCGGTTCATGCTGCCTGCCTTTATCGGTTCAGGTTGTTCAGGGCACTGTGCTTTCGGCCATAGAAATAGTAGATCACCATACCGATGAGCAGCCACACAATGAGTCGTATCCAGTTCTCAGCAGGAAGAGAGAACATGAGCGTGAGGCAGGTCAGAATACCTGCAAGCGGCACAAATGGCACCAGGGGAGCCCTGAAGGGGCGTTCAGCTTCAGGATGTTTTTTTCTCATGATAAGTACTGCGCTGCAGACAACAACAAAGGCGAAGAGCGTGCCGATATTGACCAGTTCAGCAAGGAGGCGCAAAGGGAGCAGCGCACCGAGAAGGGCAACAAACGACCCGGTCAGGATGGTGGATTTCCAGGGTGTTCTGAACTTTTCATGAATGGCGCCGAAAAATGATTTCGGCAGGAGGCCGTCCCGGGCCATGGCCAGAAAGATTCTCGGCTGGCTGAGCATCATCACCAGCAGCACCGAAGTGATGCCTGTGATGGCTCCAAGGGAGATGACAAACTGGGCCCAGCCGATGCCGACCTGCTTGAAGGCATTTGAGACCGGAGCGTCAATACTGATAAGGTTGTAGGGAACCATGCCGGTGATGACTGCTGCTACAGCAATATAGAGAATGGTGCAGATGACGAGTGAGCTGATGAGGGCGATCGGGATATCTCGCTGGGGATTTTTAGCCTCTTCGGCATGGGTTGAAATGGAGTCGAAGCCGATATAGGCGAAGAAAATCATGGCCGCACCGGCAAGGACTCCGACCGGTGCTCCTTCAGGGCTCGCATCGCCGAGAATGGTCTTGCCGAAGATGGAGAGACCGGAATAGCCGAACGGAGCGAAGGGAGTCCAGTTTTCAGGGTGAACGTACATTGCGCCGAGCACGATGACGAGCAGCACGATGGCAACCTTGATGATAACCATCCCGGCATTGAACCGGGCACTCTCCCTGATGCCCTTGACAAGGATAACGGTGACGATAAAGGTGATGAGTACAGCCGGAAGATCCAGCCATGCACCGGTAAGGCTCATTACCCCTGTTGATGGATCAAAGTCAAGCGGTGCCTTGGCAAAGAGCAGGGGGACCCCGAGCCCGAATATGCCGATGAAATCCTGGAAGTAGTGCGACCATCCGTGTGCAACAGTTGCCGAGGCAACTCCGTACTCGAGAATCAGATCCCATCCGATTATCCAGGCAAACAGTTCACCCAGTGTTGCATAGGCATAGGTGTAGGCTGATCCGGCAACCGGCACCATAGAAGCAAACTCGGCATAGCAGAGTGCGGCGAATATACAGGCCAGACCCGCAAGGGCAAATGAGAGCGTTACCGCAGGCCCGGCTTTATCATGAGCAGCAACCCCGATAAGGACGAAGATTCCTGTCCCGATAATGGCGCCAACTCCAAGACTGGTAAGCGCAACCGGCCCAAGCACCCTGTGCAGCCGGTGCTCACTTTTCATCTCCTCAAGCAGAAGCGAGAGCGGTTTTTTACGAAAACTGTTTTTCAATGATGAACGGGGTTATGATTGAATTAAGGGCGCCTCTATTTATTGTCGTGAGAAGCCCGAGGATAAGGCGGATGGAGCACAGAAACCGGAGTGTACACGGAGTACATGAGGATTTCGAGCACCACCCAACGCAGTAATCGGGTTTCGGAATAAATAAATAGAGGTGCCCATAATTCTACGAGTCTCGGCGATTCATGATAGAGAGAAAGTAGACAAGCTGCATGATGGCCTGGGCGGCGGCGGCAACATAGGTAAGCGCGGCAGCATTCAGCACGGCGTTGATTCCTTTCATCTCGGCACTTGAAACAATTCCCTGAGAGACAAGAAGCTCTTTTGCCCTGCGGCTTGCATCGAACTCCACCGGAAGGGTAACCAGAGCGAAGAGTGCCGTTGCGCCGAAAAGGGCTATCCCGGCCCATGCCAGAGTGGTGCCAAGCGTGCCGGCAAGGAACATTCCGGCCATGAAAATAATCGGTCCGAGATTGCTGCCGATAGAGACAGCCGGAACCATGATTGAACGCAGTTGTAGCGGCATATAGCCTGTTTTATCCTGAAGTGCATGTCCGGCTTCGTGAGCGGCAACACCTACCGAGGCTATACTTGCCAGATTAAAAACCTCTTCGCTCAGACGAAGAGCCTTATGGCGGGGATCATAGTGATCGGAAAGCATCCCGTGAGTGGCTTCAACAGTCACATTACCGACTCCTCCACGTTCCAGAATACGCCGTGCGGCCTGTGAGCCGTTGACGCCGCTCTGGGTTGGCACCCGGGAGTATTTTTTAAAAGCGGATTTTACCTTGAACTGGGCCCATAACCCGAGAAGCATCGGAGGGAGGGCAAAAACAAAATAGAGCGGATCTAAATACATAGTGTCATTAATAGTTATCAGTTATCATATACAATGCAAAAAAACAATAAAACCTCAACATAAGTTTCTTGAGTCAAAATAGTGACTGAATATGCAACTGTCAAGCGTTATTGAAAAGAGTGAGCTATTCTTGTGGTGCACACCCTGTTATTTATTCTGCATGAATTACTCACGAGAACGGTTCAGGCAATAATCGTCTGATCTCACTTTTTAGCCCGGGAGTGTGTTGCTGATATTAAAATTTCAATGTTATCATGAAGGGAATTATCTTGAAGCGCGGCAGGTCATCTTCATCGTTTTAGCCGGTTTCATGAACCCTCCTGTTTCCGCCTGACGCTGTTTTGTGCTATGAAAAAGCTTTACATCATAAAAGAAACCCTTGTGAACCATGATAAAAAAATTACTGCTGCTTGGTATCCTGCTCTCTTTTTCTGCGGAAGCGGGATCAGCTACGCCTGTAAAAACTATTGTACTTGATGGTTCGACTACTGTCGGCCCGGTTGCGAAATCATTCGCGGCATATTTTACAAGAAAATACGGTGTTCGAGTATCGGTCAGCGAGTCGGGAAGCGGCAACGGAGCCAAAAGTCTGATCAACGGATCATGCACGATTGCAACACTCTCCCGACCAATGAAAGATGCCGAACTTGCCGCCGCAAGAACAAAAGGGGTAAATCCGGTTGCAACGGTTGTGGCAATGGACGGTCTGGCAATTGTTGTGCATCCCGCCAATCCGGTTCGTGCGCTGACAAAAGCCCAGATCAGCAGCATCTATACCGGACGTATTACCAACTGGAAGCAGATTGGGGGGCCAAATGCAAATATTGTGGTTATTCAGCGCGAATCCAACAGCGGTACAGCGGAGTCATTCAAGGATCTGGTTGTAGGCAAAGGGGTTCAGATCAAAGGGAGTGCCGAAACCCAGTCAAGCAATGGTTCTGTTAAAAGCAGAGTCAGTTCAACTCCTACAGCCATTGGTTATCTCGGTCTGGGCTTTGTAGACCGTTCAGTGAAAGCGGTTGCTGTTAATGGAGTGCTGCCTGATGTGAAAACGGTCAGGAGCGGCAGCTATCCCGTAGCAAGACCGCTCTACTTCTATACCAACGGTCAGCCGGCAGGAGTGGTCAAACAGTTTGTCGATTTGCCGAAAACAACAGCAGGCAAGGGTATGATAAGTGAGCTTGGTTTTGTTAATCGTTGATTATTATGATGTTTAGCCTATAGCTTGTTCGAAACGCCGGTGTTATAAGACAATACCGGCGTTTTTGTTCTGCACATTTGCGCAATTGTTGCAAAGTTGTAACATAAGAGCCTTTGGTTCCTTGCATGAAACCCTGTAGATTTGGACCTTTCCTGCTCAGTACAAGGTAGTGAGCAGGTTTTGGATGAAGTAAACATATCAATATTATGGCTGAAGAGAGCGTCGGGGAAAGGAGTCGCACCAACTCGTTTGTGGTAAGCAGCCGAAAACGAAAAATGCAGAAGGCAGTACAAACAGGAGGAGAGCTGGTTCTTTTGGTGCTGGCCTCCTTTGTGGCCGTTGTCGTTCTGTTTATCTTCTATTTCGTAGCCCGGGACGCCGTTCCATTTTTTCAGATTCGCGGTTTCAGTGAATTCTTTACGACAACCGAGTGGTATCCGGCTGATGACCCCGGCAAATTCGGAGCCCTTTCAATCATCTACGGCAGCCTGATGGTGACGCTCGGCTCGGCATTGATAGCCGTTCCGATGGGTATAGCTGCCGCAATATGTTTGAGTGATATTCTTCCGTTTTCGATACGCCAGTATGCCAAGCCGGTCATTGAGATGCTTGCCGCCATTCCGTCGGTTGCCTATGGTTTTTTTGCTCTTGTTGTTCTTGCTCCGCTTATGCAGGATAACGGCGGCCCTCTTTTAATGTGGGCATGGTGGATTATGGTGACCCCGTTCATGGTGCTTTTGGTTATTGTACTTGCTGATCTTCTGACCACGCGTATTGAAAACCCTGCAAAGCGCAAGCAGCTCAATGTAGCGCTTGCTGTGCTCTTTGCTCTTCTTGCCTCCCTTTTTCTCTATCGGGTCGGTACCCTTCTCCATGCCGTTGAGATTCTGACCGGTACCAATGCCTTGAACGTCTCCATCATTCTGAGTTTTATGGCACTGCCGACCATTGTCAGTGTTTCCGAAGATGCGCTTCAGGCGGTCGGGCGAG
>NZ_JAAORA010000012.1 GCF_011601315.1 Candidatus Chlorobium masyuteum
GAACATTGACGAAGGCCGGAGCAGGTGTTCTGACACTCTCGGGAGCGAACAGTTACACCGGAGCGACGAGCGTGAGCGGCGGCACCCTGAAGGCGGGAGTAGCCTCGGTAGCCAATACGAGCGGAGCATTCGGCAATAACTCGGCCATAACACTCTCCAATATTGCGGGAGTTGCGCTTGATATCACGGGCTATGACACGCAGATCGGCTCACTGACCGGCGGCGGCACAACGGGCGGCAATGTGACGCTTGGCGGCGCAACGCTGACGATTGGTGGAAACAACAGCAGCCCGGCGGTTTACGGCGGTGTGTTGTCGGGAACGGGCGGCATAACGAAGATCGGAACAGGCACCCTGACGCTGGGCGGAATCAATACCTATACGGGTCAGACAACAATCACCCTGGGTACGCTTTCGCTTGATGCAACAGGAACGATAGCCCTGAGTTCGGGAGTGTCCAATAACGGTACCTTCACGATAGCCGGAGCCAAGACGATAGACTCGATGACGGGATCCGGAGGAACAACGCTTGGAGCCAATATCCTGACGATAGGCGATGCGACAGGCAGTTCCTCAACCTACTCCGGAGTGCTTTCCGGTACAGGCGGCATCACCAAGGCCGGATCAGGCACGCTGACACTCTCGGGAGCGAACAGTTACACCGGAGCGACGAGCGTGAGTGGCGGCACCCTGAAGGCGGGAGTAGCCTCGGTAGCCAATACGAGCGGAGCATTCGGAAATAACTCGGCCATAACACTCTCCAATACGGCGGGAGTTATGCTTGATATCACGGATAATGATACGCAGATCGGCTCTCTGACCGGCGGCGGCACAACGGGCGGCAATGTGACGCTTGGCGACGAGACGCTGACGATTGGGGGAAACAACAGCAGCCCTGCGGTATACGGCGGTGTGTTGTCGGGAACGGGCGGCATAACGAAGATCGGAACAGGCACTCTGACGCTGGGCGGAATCAATACCTATACGGGTCAGACAACAATCACCCTGGGTACGCTCTCGCTCAATACAACGGGAACGATAGCCCTGAGCTCGGGAGTGTCCAATAACGGTACCTTCACGATAGCCGGAGCCAAGACGATAGATTCGATGACGGGAGCAGGAGGAACAACGCTTGGAGCCAATATCCTGACGATAGGCGATGCGACGGGCAGCTCGTCAACCTACAGTGGAGTGCTCTCCGGCACAGGCGGCATCACCAAGTCGGGAGCAGGCACACTGACGCTCTCGGGAACGAACCTCTATACAGGCCTGACCACCGTCACTGGAGGCACACTGGCTTATGGTGTGACAAATGCGCTTTCATCCGGAGGGGTGACGGTAAGTGGCGGTGGTACGTTGAATCTCGATACGTATTCTGACAGCGTTGGTGCCGTTACGTTGACAGACGGCAGTATAATCGGTTCAGGTGTGTTAACAAGTACATCAGGGTTTACGGTGTCGAATGGTACAGTCAGTGCTGTTCTTGGCGGTGCAGTCACCATGACAAAAACAGGAACAGGCACAGGCACAGTGACGCTGTCGGGAGTGAACACCTATACAGGCGTGACGACGATCAATGCAGGAGTGCTGAGTGTCGGAACAATTGGTAACGGTGGTGTTGCAGGAAATCTCGGAGCCGCAACGAATGCCGCTGCCAATCTGGTTCTTGGCGGAGGAACCCTTCAATATACAGGAGCAACGGCGTCTACCAATCGCGCTTTTACCCTGACGACAGGCACGTCATCAACGATTGATGTTACCGCCAATAACCTGACGATTAGCGGCATAGGAGCCAATACCACCGGAGCCTTGACCAAATCGGGTTCCGGTACGCTGACACTTGGGGCGGCAAATCTCTATACTGGTTTGACCACAATCAGCGGCGGCACACTGGTTTATGGTATAGCCAATGCGCTTGCAAGCGGAGGGGTGACGGTAAGTAGCGGCGCTACGTTGAATCTCGATACGTATTCTGACAGTGTTGGTGCTGTTACTTTGTCTGATGGCAGTATAACCGGTACCGGTACAGCTACCTTGACAAGTACATCAGGGTTTACAGTATCAAATGGTACAGTCAGTGCGAAACTGGCGGGAACAGTTCCTTTGACCAAAACAGGAACAGGCACAGTGACGCTGTCGGGAGTGAATACCTATACAGGCGTGACGACGATCAATGCAGGAGTGCTGAGTGTCGGAACAATTGGTAATGGTGGTGTTGCAGGAAATCTCGGAGCCGCAACCAATGTCGCTGCCAATCTGGTTCTTGGCGGCGGAACCCTGCAATATACTGGATCAACGGCGTCTACCAATCGCGCCTTTACCCTGACGACAGGCACGTCATCAACGATTGATGTTACCGCCAATAACCTGACGATTAGCGGTATAGGAGCCAATACCACCGGAGCCTTGACCAAATCGGGAGCAGGCACGCTGACGCTGTCGGGAGCGAACCTCTTCACAGGTTTGACCACCATCAGCGGCGGTACGCTGGCGTATGGGATAACCAATGCGCTTGCAAGCGGAGGGGTGACGGTCAACGGAAGCGGAGCGGTTCTTGATATCGGGGGATATAGTGATACGGTAGGAGCAGTAACCCTGACCAATGGCGCCATAACCGGCACCACCGGAGTATTGAGCGGCACAGGATATACGGTTTCAGATGGAACGGTCAGTGCGAAACTGGCTGGAGCAGTACTTTTGACCAAAACAGGTACAGGAACAGTAACGCTGTCAGGAGCGAATACCTACAGTGGCGGTACAACCTTGTCCGGCGGAACGCTCTCTCTTGGATCGTCCGGAGCCATCGGGTCGTCAGGAAGCATCAGATTTGATGGAGGGGCTCTGCAGTTCAGCTCTGCCAATACAACTGATTATTCATCACGTTTCAGCAGCGCTGCAAGCCAGGCTTATACTATCGATACCAATGGTCAGGATGTAACTCTCGCCAGTATCCTGAGCAGTAATGGAGGGACGTTGACCAAATCGGGCAGTGGTACACTTACGCTCTCGGGTGCAAATTCCTACACCGGTCTTACCACGGTCAGTGCCGGAACACTGAAGCTCGGAGCTGCGGGTGGTGCAACCAACACCCCGCTTGGTACGACAGATGCCGGAACGGTTGTTTCAAACGGAGCCACGCTCGACCTGAACGGTTTTACACTCGGTACTGCTGAATCCGTGACGATCAACGGAACTGGTGTCGGAGACACGGCAGGGGCTCTGGCCAACAGTTCCACTTCCCCGGTGGTCTACAGCGGTTCGATTATCCTTGGCAGTTCGAGCACTATTGTTTCGAGCGGGAACTTTACGGCAAGCGGGGTTGTGACCGGCACTGCCGGCACGCTTACTCTTGATGCCGGAACCAGCGGCGATATCGTTTTCACCAACACGGTGAATGACTTTTCAACGGTATCGGTAACGCATGCCCGAACTCTTTCGCTCGTTGATTCTAACGCGCTGACCCTCTCCGGTATTCATGCATCCGGAAAGGTTGATGTTGCGACGCTGAGCGGCGACCTGACGGTTACCGGTAATCTCTCCACGACGGATGGCTCGGCAACGGCAATCAGACTGAACGCAGGGAAATCTGCGCTTGCAGGCACGGCAACCGGAGGCAATATCATTATCTCCGGCACTCCGTCGATAACCGTCGGAGCAGCAGGTATTGCATCCTTCTATAGTGGCAGTATCTCCGGAAGTACAGGATTGAGTTCACTTGTCGGGACGGGTACAGGCCGTTTCCGTTACAACAGCGATGAATCGGTATCGAATTACTCGACGGCACTCTCTTCGGGGAAAAACGCTATCTACCGTGAGCAGCCGACAGTTACGGTTAAGGCTGACAATGAAAGTAAAACCTATGGAACGGCACCGTCGCTTACCTACACATTGAGTGGCGAAGCCAATGGCGATACCGATGGAGAGATCTTGTCCGGAGTTGGTATTGGCGTTGGCGGCTCAACTTCTACCTCAGGGAACTACGTTGCCGGTTCGCACGCCCTGACACCGTCCGGAGCAACCAGCCTGCTCGGATATGCACTCTCCTATTCAACCGGCACACTGACGGTCGCACAGAAGGCGTTGACGATAAGCGGTATAACGGCGTCGAACAAGGAGTATGACGGCACGACGGCGGCGACGTTGGTGACGAGCGCTTTGACGAAGACGGGTCTGGTATCGGGAGATGTATTGACGCTCTCTTCGAGCGGCCTCTTCGGAGACAAGAGTGTTGCGACTGGCAAGACGGTGACGCTGAGCAGCACGATCGGCGGAAGCGATACGGCAAACTATGCGATAACCTCCCAGCAAAGTGCGTATGCGGACATTACAAAAGCCAATCTGACGGTGACAGCGACTGATGTAACGAAAAAGTACGGCGAGGTTCCTTCGTTAAGCCGCTTTACGAACAGCACACTGAAGAACAGCGAGACAATAGGGAGCGTAACACTGAAGAGTGCGGGAACGGCAGCCACAGCATCGGTTGCAGGCAGCCCCTACTCAATCGTTGCCTCTGATGCTACGGGAGGCACCTTTTCGCCGGACAACTACACTATCAGCTATGTTGACGGTCAACTGAGGGTTGAAGGCTTATCGCAGACCACGGTTGTTCCGGTCATTTTTCTCCCGACAAGCGGTTTCAGCATCGTTCCGTCAGGAGTATCCATGCTCTTTCCTGCAAGCCCGACACAAAATTTGAGTCTATCGGGGACGGTTTCTTCCGTCTCCTCATCGGGAGGAGAGAGTGTTGCCTCTGTTGATACCCAGACAGGAGCGCTTTCGGAGATGAACGGAGGTGAGGTTTTGACTGCCGGCAGCAGTAACGAAACCGTAAATGCGGCAATGAGTGGAGAGAGTTCAACATCGGATATCAGTCAGGCAAGTCTTCCTCTTTCGGGATTGTCATCAGCAAGCGACACTCCGGCACCTTTTACCGGAGTGATCACTGTTTTTATTGGTGGAAAGCAGGTTCGTCAAACCGCAAAAACGGCGATTCCGCTTCCTGATAAAGTTTTGAAAGGTCTTTCAAAGGGATCGGGTAACGAGAAGGTTACGCTTGATAATGGCTCTCCTCTTCCTTCATGGCTGAAATATGATACCACTACCCGTTCATTCAGGATCATCAGCAAGCCTGACAACTCTTTCAGGATCAAGATCAGGATACAGGATAAAAAGAGGAGCTGGGTAGTGGATCTCTCCAGCTCATGATAATTTGATCATCCATCCGCATATATCCAGCCTTTCGAAAAAATCCTGTTAAATATTATATTCTGTCACTTTATCAGATGTGATATGGACTCCTGATAACATCCCTTGATCCTCATTTTCGCATATACAGACTTTTGTTTGAAAAGAACAATATGAGACAAAAGTGATACATATTTTGCTGCAAAATGTTCAGTCGCATAACGGTGGAAACTTCATGAAATATTTCTGTATTGCAGCCATACTTGATGAGCTGTTAATTCGAGAGATACTCTAAATGCAATAAAATTGGTTATATAAACGCGTCCGCTAATACTTTCTAAATGAGGGGAATATTGTTGGTTTGGGATAAAAACGAATTTCATTATAGCAAATGCCCATTGAAAAATAGAGTGATGTGTTTCTCATTCTGTCTCATATTAGGTTGTTTTTATTGGGTAAGTCTCAAATTGAGACACCCTCTCTGATTCTCCGGACTATTTTTGAAAAGCGAGTGGTTTTATGCGTATAATATGGTCGAATAAATGCGGATAGTGAGTTGTTTCTGTTATTGCTCTCATTGGTACAGTATTTGCAGTGTAAATATGGTCATAAATGATCCGGTTTTCAGGGTTAAATCGGGGAGTATGAGTGATGAGGTTTTATGGCTCATGAACTCAAAGATCATGTTCTCAAGCATATCGAATTCATAGTTAAAGGCATGTTTTTATAGGATGACAGGCGATCATTACCGCACGTGAACAGGATTTTTAATATCATCTGGTCGAAATCGAAGGAGCGGTGGATAGTCGTTTCCGAGAAGGTCAAGACCAATGGCGGTGTCCCAAAATCAAGGCTCAAAAGCCTTGCGGTTCTGCTTGCGCTGTTTGCCTCCGGAGAGCGTGCCTATGCCATTGATCCCGGAGCGCTTCCCTCCGGTGGAGTGATCACCTACGGAGGGGGAAGCATCACCACCAGCAGTACTCAGTTGACCGTGAACCAGTCAACACCGCAGATGATTGCCAACTGGCAGAGCTTCAACATCGGAGCCAATGCCGGAGTGCGTTTTAACCAGCCTAACAGTTCATCGGCAGCTCTTAACCGGATAACCGACCAGAACCCGACGCAGATCATGGGTTCACTCTCGGCCAACGGCCGGGTATTCCTCCTTAACCCCTCAGGCATCATCTTCGGCAGCACAGCGCGGGTAGATGTCGGTGGTCTGGTGGCATCGTCGCTCAATATGCTTGACAGCGACTTCATTGCCGGAAGAAACAAATTCAGCAACAGCGGCACAGCCGGATCAATACTCAATCAGGGTGCTCTTACGGCGATGCCGGGTGGTGTGGTAGCGCTGATTGCCCCTAAAGTAACCAACGAGGGCACTATCACGGCCCCAGGCGGAAGCGTGGCCCTGGCCGCTGGCAATCAGGTCTCTCTTGATTTCCAGGGGGACGGTCTCATCACCCTTACGGTGGATGAGGGCGCAGTTGACGCTCTGGCCGAGAACAAGGGAGTGATCAGGGGTGATGGCGGCATGGTGATCATGACGGCAAAAGCAGCAAATGCGTTGGCCCGATCAGCTGTCAACAACAGCGGAATCATTGAGGCCAGGAGCCTGCAGGCGAAAGATGGCCGTATCATCCTTGATGCCGAAGGAGGCACGGCGACGGTTGCCGGAAGGGTTGATGCATCCTCCACTGACGGAAAGGGCGGCAGGGTTGTAGCAACGGGAGATCGTGTTCTGGTGCAGGATGGCGCACACCTTACTGCATCAGGCGCAACCGGAGGAGGAGAGGTACTGGTTGGGGGAAGCTGGCAGAACAGCGACAGTTCGGTTCGTCAGGCAACCGGTACTATCGTCGAACAGGCTGCCCTGCTTGAAGCGAGTGCCATTGATACCGGTAATGGCGGTACAGTTGTGGCATGGTCTGACGTGACCAACCCGAACTCCGTCACCCGTGCTTACGGCACCTTTGAAGCGAAGGGCGGAGCCAACAGTGGTGACGGAGGGAGAATAGAGACTTCCGGTCACTGGCTTGATACGGCAGGGTCAAAGGGCGGAGCATCCTCGATAAGGGGAGCTGCCGGTCTCTGGCTGTTCGATCCGTATAACGTAACCATTACAACTGCAAGTGCGAACGGCACATGGGGCGGCGCAGATCCTGATATCTGGACACCGGGAGCAACCGGTTCAACAATTATCAATACCGACATAACCGCCCGTCTTGATGCGGGAACCAATGTTACGGTGACCACAACGGGAGGTGGTGCTGAAGCCGGAAATATCACCGTCAGCAGCGCTATCTTGACAGGTACGGCAGCAGGAACACGTACGCTGACGCTGACGTCAGACGGGAGTATAGCTGTAAATGCGGATATCGGCAATTCCTCCGGTACCCTTGATTTTACAATGAATGCCAATGGCGGTTCTATCAGCGGAACCGGAGCTATCAGCGGTACGGGCACCACCACCTTCAATGTCGGAAGCGGCACAGGCATCTACAGCGGCATCATCAGTAAGACCACTCTTGTTAAGTCGGGAGCCGGGACGCTGACGCTGGGGGCAGTTAATACCTACACTGGAGCGACAACGATCAGCGGAGGGACACTGGCGCTTAATGCAACGGGCACCATAGCCTTGAGTTCCGGTGTTTCGAATGAGGGTGTGTTCACGATAGCCGCAGCCAAGACGATCGATTCTATCACGGGATCGGGAAGCACATCTATCGGTGGAGCCTTTGCCCTGACTATTGGTGACGTGAGCAACACCTCTTCAACCTATGCCGGAGCGATTTCCGGCACGGGAGGTATTCTCACCAAAGCCGGCACCGGCACACTGACACTCTCGGGTGCGAACTCCTACACGGGTGCGACCAATATCGGAGCTGGTGTGCTCAGGGCGTCAAACAATACAGCTTTGGGCACGACCGCCGCAGGTACAACGGTCTCCACCGGGGCCGCTCTTGAGCTTGCAGGCGGTATTACGATTGCTGCTGAAACGCTGAGCCTCAACGGAACAGGCATTGCAACAGGCGGTGCGCTCCGAAATATCAGCGGAGATAACAGCTATGCCGGTGCGATCACTCTTGCAGGAAATACCCAGATAAGTTCCGACAGCGGGACGCTTACCCTTGATGTGGCTTCAGGTAATGGCATCACGGGAACAAACAGAACCCTGACGGTAGGCGCCGGTTCTGGCAATGTAACGATAGCCGACCCGATCGTTACCGGTACCGGGGCCGTGACAAAGACAGGCACAGGCACGCTGACCTTATCGGGAGCTAACACCTACACCGGAGCGACCAACGTTAGTGCCGGAACCTTGAGACTTGGTGCAGCAGGAAGCGGTGCAAATACGCCGCTGGGCACAACGGGTGCAGCAACAACGGTTTCGAGTGGAGCAACACTCGATCTGAACGGGTTTACTCTTGCTACAGCCGAAGCGCTGACGTTGAACGGTCTCGGTGTCGGAGGTACTGCCGGAGCCCTGACCAACAGCTCCGGGACAGCGGCAACCTACAGCGGCCTTGTAACGCTCGGAAGTGCAAGCAGTATAGATGCGCAGAACGGCAATATCATTCTCTCCAATACCGGCACGATATCGGGTGCGACCTTCGGATTGACGCTTGGCGGTTCAGCGACAGGAAGCTCTATTGCCAGCATCATCGGTAACACTACCGGCACGCTGACCAAGGTGGAGAGCGGAACATGGACGCTTACGGGTGCGAACACCTATACCGGAGCAACCACCATCAACGAAGGGGGAATCACCCTCAGCGGCGGTGGAACGGTAGCCGGAACGGCGTTTACCGTCAATACGGGAGGTCGTCTGACGCTTGATAATGCAGCAACGAATAACACCAATCGAATCAGCGATACCCTGGCGTTGACGCTCAATGGCGGTGAGTTCGTTTTTAACGGAACGAATGTTGCAGCAACCAATGCCAGTGAATCGACCGGCGCCCTGACGCTTGCTTCCGGAGCATCAATCATCACGCTCAATTCGGGCACTGGCGGGT
>NZ_JAAORA010000013.1 GCF_011601315.1 Candidatus Chlorobium masyuteum
CACCTTTCCATGTCAGATCGACAGCCTCGGCGTTACTGAATCCGAGGGCCGCTGCAAGACCGACCATCATTGCTATTTTTTTCATGCTCTTTTGGGTTGGTTGATGTTGTGAGTACACAAAACTTTTGTCGATTCATTTTTGCTCTCCAAACATACCATTAGTAGTGTTAAGGAATTGTTACACCTGTGTGACAAGATTGAAAACAATCCCCTGCCATTATTAAAGGTGTAAATCGGTAACAATGACAGCACCGTGGAACCGTTTATCCGGAAACACAACCCGACCCTTGGAATTGATGACAAGATGGGGATAACCCGACTGCTCAAGCAGGAGCAAAAGCTTTGCGAAATCTTTTTTCCCGGCAGGCCTGATTATGATGTCAGCCAGAACGTCTACTTTTTTGACATCATGCTCTTTCAGCTCCTCCTGCAAAAAGAACTCCCCTTTTATCGCCGATCTCAATTCGTCCAGACGAAGCATGATATCTCCTGTCATCTGTTATGAAGAGCCCTCACGTTATTGACATAACACCTTACAGAGTGATAATCTGTGATCAGGATATGGTTGTCCGTGCAAGAGAGGCCTTGCGCTCAAAAATCACTTTCAACCCGTCTGTCAACTCCTGATATATCCGGCTTTTGCTGTCTTTGACCCGACTATAAAGCTTCAGAATATCAAGCGTGAGAATAATACGGGTGGAACTGCAGTTCAATTCACCAAAAAGATGTTTTCCGACTACCTCAAAGCCGAGCACTCTGGTATGAAAATTAAGGGGTGAATGCACTTCGCCCTCGAAAACATCTGTAATGAAATGGGTGTAATCACGTTCCAGTACCTCGGCAACAGCAGCTTTCATCAGACGAAGTGCCACCCTGGGATTTCTGCGAAACTCCTCAAGAATCATAAATCTGCCAATCTCGACATATCGCCCTGCCTTTTTCAGCACTTCGATGTTTATACCCGGCATAAATTTCACATCGTACTCTTCCGGGAGATCAAAAGAGGGGTCATAAAGCAAACGAATAACACCTGCAGGCCGGCCATTGATTCTGGCCAGAAACCATGAAAACTCCCTGTTCCCGGAAAGTTCATCCGGAATCTGGTTCTGAGCAGTGCTGATCCAGTTTTTTTCATCACAAAAGACCTGCTTGACTACGTCGAGCGCACAGGCTCGATCATGGGCACGTTCAATCCTGCTTACGATTACACTGGACATAGGCTCTCCTTTGGATTAAGGGTTGCTTCATGCTGAGAGAACTGCTTTGAGGGAGAGGGTGAGCTGTATCGCTTGCCGGATAGTTCAGACAACGCGAGCATAATCTCATGGGTAACATCAGCAGCAATACGGTGCAATTCAACTTGCCCGGTAATATCACTGGATGCGTCCTCGATAATAGCCTGGTAAGCATCGGACTGTTGAGCGAAATAAAGAGGAGCTCCAATCCTGATGATGGTTCTGCCGAGAATGGGAATTTTTCCTTTTGTTGTCCTGCTCTTGAAGTCAATTCCGACAGGTATTACGGGTGCTCCTGATTTCAAGGCGATATGACCAATACCGGGTTTGCCTTTGACAAGCGTTTCCGGATTTCTGTTACGCTTCCCTTCAGGAAAAATCCCGATGCTCTGTCCGGCAAAAAGCTTCAGCGTGCAGCGCTCCACGGTATCACCGGCAGAGATCGACGAACGTTTCGCTTCAATCCAGGAAATGGTTGAGCGCTTGCTGTAAACATAGACCGGGTCGATCAAGTTCATCAGGCTGCCCAGCAGAGGAATTTTCCCATACATCCAGTCAATAACGAAACTGATGGTTCGACCGCCAAGATGGTAGAAAAGAAAAACAGGCACCATGAGGGCCTCAAGCGAATTATTGTGGTTAAAGGCATAAATACATGCGCCTTCTGCACGGGGTAGATTCGCTATACCCGAAGAGCTGGTTAGCAGGAAATTTGGCAGCATAAGTGCTCTCAAAAGCAATGCCCTCCCTCGCGGTAATAATGGCAGCGGCTTGAAGAGCTCTTCCCTTTTTACGTTCATGGTCTTTGCGTTGGCATTCCATCACCTTGAAAACAGATTATCGGCTTCTTGAATACAAGAAAACAAATCAGTGTTGGGGAATAGTTACGATCGTGCAACGATTCTGTGAAATCGCAGTACAAGGTGCTCTTCATGTACTATCATGCGGTGAAAAAGAGGAAGCCAATGGAGCTGCTGCAAAATACGGTCATCCTGCTGACCGGCTTTCTTCTTTCGGAGATGCTTGTATCGACAGGGACGCATCAAAGAGTTATCGATTATCTTCTCGGGCGCTCCGGCAATAACCTGAACGCTCTTTTAACGGCAGTTCTTCTGCTCTCCTATACCCTCTCCATCTTTATCTCCCATACGATTGTAGTCATCTCAATGATCCCTGTCATAAACCGTATTGTGACGATTGCTCAGGATGAGGAGGAAAGAAAATCAGCCGCCTCACTGCTTTACCTTGCTGTCACCTACGGCACCAATACCGGTGGAATGGCCTCCCTGACCGGAAGCCCGCAAAATCTTTTAGCCATAGCTCTTGCCGAACTCTACAAGATTGAAAACCGGACACTGATCACGTTCGTCTCCTGGCTTGGAGTCGGCCTGCCTGCAACGCTCATTCAGCTTTTCCTTGGACGGTCAATTATTCTTTTTACAGCAAAATCATTCTGCACTCCATCGTTGTTCTCTTCAGGCCGCAAAGTACCGTGCGCCTTACCACACAAACCTCTTCGGCTTCTCACAAGCAACCTCATACTTGTCAGTACATTGAGCGGCCTGCAATTTTTTTTCAAACCGGAGCCGGTATTTTTATCATTAAACCTCATCGATCTCTGCTTTGTGACCTACGGAGCACTGTTTCTTCTTGTAGCATTCATCCTGCCCAAAAAGAACGGGCAAACCGGAGTCATGCTTATGAACCTGATCTTTTTTTTACTTCACCTGACTGGATCTCCCCTGATCTTTTTCAGCCGTCTCTTCAGAGAGCTGGAATCACGTATCGGTCTCTCTCTGAAAAATATCTACCGTACCCTCGACCTGATATTCACTTTTCTTTTTAACAGCGTATGGAACCGCTGCTTTCAGGAACCGATTACCAATCTTGAACTTCCGAACACCCGCGCAAAACTGTCAATCAATCTCATCCTGAAAGATCTCCCTTACGTCGGCATCACCCTCGTTGCTCTGACGGGTGCAGCACTCTATCTGCTCGTCACGGTATGGAATGTCCAGACTGCAACGACGCTTGAGAACTATCACCTGACAACGATCAAATCGGCCCTACTCTATGCAGTTGAAATGTTCGGCAACCGTTATATCCGGTTGATTTCAGTGGTCTTACTCATCATTTTCGCATCCGAACTGTTAAGTAATTCCGCTCTGATACTTTTGCTTGCGCCCCTCTCAACAGATCTTGGCGCACAAACCGCACTGCCACCGATAATGATGCTGCTCACTATCACCATTGCAGCTTCAAGCGCAAGCATGACACCGCTTGCCTCCATGGCTAACACCATTGCATTCGGCAGCATCAAAAAGGTGTCACTCGGAATTATTCTCTTACCCGGCTTTATTATGAATATCCTGGCAGCAATAGTGGTGGCAGCTGTTTTTTCCCTTCTCTCAGCTCTGATCTTGTAGGGAATCAAAAAAAGCAGGTGTCAACAACCAACCATTTCAGGTCAGCAGATGAAGGCGTGAAAACACATAATCGAGAGAGTCCTCATTCAACACCACTCTGGAATAACCTGTTGCATCAAGCGGAACCGGCAGGTTACTCCTTTCGCTTTCAAAATCCCGATTCTGTCGGCCATTATACCAGCAAACCAGTCTGATCAACCCGCCTTCGATTTCGAGAGCTGTGATACAGCGTTTACCTATGGTACATCCGGAGTTAAAAACAGTGGGAATGGTGATGGTATTGTAAAGTCCGCTCCGCAGACCCATAGCTTTACCCTTTTTGTAACACTCAGCAAGCTCAGTTTTCAACTCAACTATTTTCCTCTTGATTGCTGGACGCTGTTCACCGCCAACTGAAGAATAGGAACGGCAGAGATCCTCAATCCTGTAGTTCAGGTAATCAGCTTTTGAGAGTGATTCAAACAAGGGCCGGTGGGTATGACCGATAATGGATACAATTTTGGCTTGATTTGAAAACTCATAGATTGATTTTTCTATTACAAATCTTCGGCGGCTGCTGTAGGCAACTGAATAATTTTTAATCCCGGTTGGCTTGGCTATATAGCGCAAAAAAAAGATAACAGCACGACTAAGCATTGAATACTGCTGCCAGAGAAACAACGCCGCCTGGTGACCATGAAAAAGCAGAATGGTTTCATCGCCGTAATGAAATTTCAGTGATTCAACAAGCGATGATGCAAGTCTGTAATCTTTCCTGTCAAGAAGTGCCACATCATGATTTCCGTATGTTTTCCAAAAAAAGCCATGCTCTTTGAACTCAATAAAAAGCTCATACACCTCAGCCCACTTTCTTTCGATGCTTTCAAGCGAAAACTTGAAAAGCTCCTCTATATCTCCATTGAGCACCAGACTGTATTTTTGAGGCAAATAATATTGCCCGAGAATTGTTTTGACCAACCCGGCGTTGTGACGAAACTCATCATGCCTGCCACCATTGCCCATATGCAGATCGCTGAGAATAAGAACCCTCGAAGCATCATCAAGAGTAACCGGTTTTGCTCTGTCAAGCAAGCGTTCAAGATGGGAATGCTTTTTATAATGATGCATGGAGAGTTTCGGGATGTCCGTAAAACCGGGATTAATTCATAAACTTCATTTAATTTATTCGATTAACTGCAACATAACTCTCGCTGGAATGTGAACTTCCTGTGAACTTTTTGCCGATTACCCTCCTGGCCCCGGAAACACAATGCCTGGCTTCCCTTCATCTTGCTCTTCCGCTTCATGTTGCTCCTGAATCGGACATAACAGGCTGACACAGGTAGTCATGCTTAAGCCTCAACAGCAAAAAAGTTCACAAACATGTAACACTCCCCCCGTTGGTTCCAATGAAGAATGCCTATACATTAGGAACATATTTGAATGCAAAAAAACGCACGATCACGGTAACTATCAAAAATATCAGACGGTTATGGCTGAAGAGAGGGTCGGGGAGCGGAACCGCACAAACACCTTTGTGGTAAGCAGCCGCAAGCGAACCATGCAGAAGGCAGTAAACAGAGCAGGAGAGTTTCTTCTGCTGGTACTGGCCTCGTTTGTGGCAGTGGTCGTCCTGTTTATCTTTTATTTTGTTGCCCGCGATGCCATCCCGTTTTTTGAGCTGAGGGGCTTCAGCGAATTCTTTACTACTACGGAGTGGTATCCGGCTGATGATCCGGGGAAATTCGGTGCCCTATCAATTATCTACGGCAGTCTGATGGTGACGCTCGGCTCGGCAATGATTGCCGTTCCGATGGGTATAGCTGCCGCAATATGTTTGAGTGATATTCTTCCGTTTTCCATTCGCCAGTATGCCAAGCCGGTCATCGAGATGCTTGCCGCCATTCCCTCGGTAGCGTTCGGTTTTTTTGCTCTTGTTGTTCTTGCTCCACTGCTACAGGACAAGGGGGGTGCCCTGCTGATGTGGGCCTGGTGGATTCTTGCCGCTCCCTTCACGGTACTCTTTGTTATTGTCCTTTCCGACCTGCTGACTACCCGTATTGAAGACCCTGCGCGGCGTAAACTGTTCAACCTGTTATCGGTACTCCTTTTCGGCCTGCTTTCGGCCGGGCTGCTCTATCGCGTCGGCACCCTTCTCCATGCCGTTGAGATTCTGACCGGTACCAATGCCTTGAACGTCTCCATCATTCTGAGTTTTATGGCACTGCCGACCATTGTCAGTGTTTCCGAAGATGCGCTTCAGGCGGTCGGGCGAG
>NZ_JAAORA010000014.1 GCF_011601315.1 Candidatus Chlorobium masyuteum
GAGAGCTCTTTTATAAGTTCATGAACCGGGCGTTCTGACATAGGAGTGAAGGGTTTTCGTTAGCTGAATCTTCCCGTGATATAATCTTCGGTCATCGAATCCTTGGGATTGGTGAAGAGCTGTGCTGTTGAAGCGTGCTCAACCAGTGACCCCTCATAGAAAAACATGGTGTAATCCGATACCCGTGAGGCCTGCTGCATGTTGTGTGTGACAATCATGATGGTATAGCTGCCCCGAAGCTCCTGGATAAGATCCTCGATTTTCGCCGTAGCTTTCGGGTCAAGCGCCGAGGTTGGCTCGTCAAGCAGCAGCACTTCAGGCTCAACAGCAAGCGTACGGGCAACACAGAGTCGCTGCTGCTGGCCTCCGCTGAGACCGAGGGCGTTCTTGTCGAGCCGGTCGCACACCTCGCTCCAGAGCGCAGCTTTTTTAAGACTCCGCTCTACAATATCTCCGAGCGTTTTTTTGTCATTGATGCCATGCAGGCGGGGGCCGTAGGCGATATTGTCAAAAATGGATTTCGGGAAGGGATTGGGTTTCTGGAAAACCATTCCCACCTTCTTGCGCAACAGCACCTCATCGGTATACTTGCCATAAACATCGGCATTGTCAAAGAGCAGGGCTCCGGTAGTATGACAATTTGGAATCAGATCGTTCATCCGGTTTATGGAACGTAAAAAAGTGCTCTTGCCACATCCGCTCGGCCCGATTATGGCCGTCACATATTTTGACAGAATGTCGGCACTCACTCTCTTTACCGCCTCAAACTCACCGTAGTAGATCGAAAACTCTTTTGCTACAATGTGTGGGGTCCCTCCACCGGTTATCTTTTTCCGGGCCGGAGGCAGATAAATCTCCCTGGTGGATTTCTTTACCGGCACATCCGGAGATGTTACCGTAACATCATCTGTCATGGGCATTATTACTTTAGCCTTTTAATTTTTTGGAGATACGGGCTCTCAATACAATCGCCGAGAGATTCAGGAGCAGGACAATGCTGACCAGCGCAAGCACCATACCGTACTGGACATGACGGATCTGGGCGGCAGCTTCATGCTCGCTGGCAAGGTTGTAGATGTTCCATGAAAGCGCCGGCGTCGGAGTGGAGAAGACATCGGCCAGACCGATTGCAGAACCGACACTGACCGCTGCCGTAAAGATAATCGGGGCGGTCTCGCCCGCAGCACGGCCGAGACTGATCACCCCACCGGTCAGAATTCCGGGAAGCGCTGCCGGAAGAATCACCGTGGCGATGGTGTTCCATTTGGTTGAACCAAGGCTGAGCGATGCTTCACGATAGGTTTTCGGTACGGCAAGTATCGCCTCTTCAGCAGCACGGATAATGGTCGGCAAAATCATGATGGCAAGCGTAAGCGACCCGGCAATCACACTTTTGGATTCGGACACCTTCAGGGTGTTGATAAAAAAAGCAAGACCGAACATGCCGAACACAATACTCGGCACACCGGCAAGGGTGCTGTTGGCGCTGCGCAGCATGCTGTTGAAAAAGCCGGGTTTGGCATATTCGGTAAAGTATACCGCCGCAACAACACCAAGCGGGAAGGCAAAGAGCATGGCGCCAACGGCAAGGAAAAAAGTACCCTGAATTTCCGGCCAGATACCGCCGAAAATATGGGAGTCAACCGAGCTGTCGGTAATGAATCCCCAGTAAACCGTGAACTCCGGCAACAGCATGTTTGACATGTTTTCCCTCACATAGGGAAAGAGCTTGACTAGCGAGGTGCCTGTAAAGCTCTCACTGCGGTTTGCAAAGTACTCTTTCGACATGGCATTGGGATCGGAGTTGTCCCATTTGGTCTCATAGAGCAGGTCGTGCAGCTTCTCCCCGGCTTTCTCCCACCTTGTCTGACCGTACTTGAAGCGGGTCAGCATCGGTTCAGGGTCTCCCGGCAGCGGACCGAGCAGTGCCTGAACAGCGGTTTTGACCTGGCCGTATTTCGGGCGGTATTCATCCTGGCGCTCAGGCGTCATCTCTGCCATTTCACTCTCGAACCCGGCAAGCATCTCGTAAACCTTTGCCCGGTATCGATCGGATCGTGCTGTCTGGGCCGCAAGTTCCTGACTGTCACCCCGCTTGAACTCACTCAGCAGCATTTTGCGGTGCTCAATGGTGCCGGTAAAAAATACCGCACCGATACCATTGGTGACAATCGGCACAAGCACAACCATCAGGGCGAGGGCCATAATGACAATGGAGCCGATGCCAACAGCAGTAAACGAACGATCCAGCAGTTTCCTGGTTCCGAGATTCATAACAACAGGGTTAAATGAGCAAAATGCACCGGCGATGATCTCCAGAGCCTACTGGCCGGAGAGGATTTTGCGCTGACGCACCACAATTCTTTCACTGACGAGATTACAGATAAAGCTGATCACCAGAAGCAGCAGCCCCATGGCAAAGAGTACATGATAGCGGGCTGAACCGGTTACCTGGTCGGCTTCGCCCATGTCGCCGGCAATGGTCGCGGTCAGGGTTCTGATTGCTTCAAGATAGTTGAACCACGGTTCGGGAATGTGGGCCGAGTTGCCGGATGCCATCCAGACAACCATGGTTTCACCGAGTGCACGCATGACTCCAAGAATGACGGCGGCAAGAATACCGCTGCTTGCTGCAGGAAGAATGGTCTTTACAATCGTCTCGGCCCTGGTGGCTCCGAGCGCATAACTGCCCTCGCGAATATCTCGCCCGACCGCCTGAAGCGCATCTTCGGAAACACTGACAATGGTCGGCAGTGCCATAAAACTCAGAATGATGGAGACGTTCAAGGCATTGGTACCGGTCAGAATCTCAACGGCATGGAGAAGGGT
>NZ_JAAORA010000015.1 GCF_011601315.1 Candidatus Chlorobium masyuteum
TATCAAGCACAACTCCCGCCGTATTGGAGAGTGTTATGGCCGAGTTATTTCCGAATGCTCCGCTCGTATTGGCTACCGAGGCTACTCCCGCCTTCAGGGTGCCGCCACTCACGCTCGTCGCTCCGGTGTAGACATTCGCTCCCGACAGCGTCAGCGTTCCTGCTCCCGACTTGGTCAGGGTTCCTGCTCCTCCGAGAATTGCCGAGATGTTCACCGTACCGGAGGCATTATTGATGATGTAGCTGCTGCCGCTCAATACTCCTGTGGAGCCGGTTATGGAGCCATTGGTCAGAGTTACTGCTCCTACACTGTCACTGTACCCCCCGATATCAAGAACCGCTCCGCTTCCGTTGACTGTCACCCCTCCGCTTGCGAGCGCATTTGCCACACCATAAGCCAGTGTACCTGCACTTACTGTCGTTAAGCCGGTATAAGTGTTCACTCCCGAGAGCGTCAGCGTACCTGCTCCCGACTTGGTCAGGCCACCGGTTCCGGTAACGATCGGATCAGCTATTGTGACATTTCCTCCACCGGCAACTACGGTCAGGGTTCTGTTTGTCCCCGTTATGCCATTGCCCGAAACCACATCAAGGGTGAGTGACCCGCTGTCGGAGTTGATCTGGGTATCTCCTGCAAGGGTTACAGCCCCTGCATAGCTGTTCTCTCCACTGATGTTCTGGAGTGCACCTCCGGACGAGATTCCTGTTCCGTTCAAACTCAGCGCTTCTGCACCGATCACAATACCGCCGGAAAGTTCAAGCGCAGCCCCGGAGGTTACGGTTGTACCTGCTGCCGTTGTGCCCAGCGCCGTCGCATTTGATGCACGGAGAGCTCCGGCACTGATGGTGGTCACTCCCGCATAGCTGTTCGCTCCAGTGAGTATCCATCTCCCGGTTCCCGCTTTGATTAGTGAGCCTGTAGTGGTACCGATTATGCTCGCAAGAGTACTGCCTGTAGCGGTGCCGCCAAGCGTCAAACCGAACGTCGCTCCGGTTATCTCACCGGGATTGGTCAGATTAATACTGCCGTTGTTTGCAACGATGCTGCTCGCTCCGGCAAGTGTAATCAATCCGCTGTAGGTTGCTGCTATGGCTGAGCTGTTCTTCAATGCTCCTCCGGCAGATATACCTGTCCCGTTAAGCGTCAGCTCTTCCGCCGTGCCAAGGGTATATCCGTTAAGGTCGAGCGTTGCTCCGGTTGCTACAACTGTTCTTCCTGCCGTTGTCCCTAACGGTGTATTGGTGCCATCTCCTCCCGCTCCAAGCTTGAGCGTTCCGGCACTGACTGTGGTCACGCCCTCATAGGTGTTCGATCCTGAAAGCGTCAGGGTGCCTGCTCCATCCTTTGTCAATGTACTGCTTGTGGTTGTTCCTGTTATCTGATTGGCAACAGTAACATTCCCGGCTCCGCCAAATGTCGATCCGGAAGTTCCGGCTGTAATGGATTCAATCGTGAGCGTACCGCTGTCGGAGTTGATACGGGCTGACGCCGCAAGCGTAATCGCTCCGGTATAGCTGTTATCGCCACTGATGTTACGGAGCGCACCACCCGAAGAGATTCCTGTACCGCTCAAACCCAGCGATTCTCCGACAATCACAATACTGCCTTCAAGCTCAAGAGCTGCCCCGGAAGCAACAGACGTGCCAGCATTTGTTGTCCCCAATGCTGTCGCATGGGAAGCCCTCAGGGCACCACCACTGATTGTCGTCAATCCCGAATAGCTGTTCGCTCCGGAAAGCGTAAGCCTTCCTGTTCCTGATTTTGTCAGGGATCCCGCTCCGCCAAGAATAGCAGATATTGTTGCTGTACCGGTGGTAGAATTATTGATACTGTAGCTGCTGCCGATCAATACCCCTGTGGTACCCGTTATGGAGCCATTGGTAAGGGTAACCACTCCAACCGTATCACTATAGCTGCCCAAATCGAGGACGGCACCGGCACCATTAACCGTTACGGCCCCGCCCGCCAATGCGTCGCTTATGCCATACGCCAGTTTGCCACCGCTGACTGTGGTTAACCCGGTATAACTGTTTACTTTTGAAAGCGTCAGTGTACCTGCACCCGATTTGGTCAGTGCTACCGCTCCGCCGAGAACAGCCGATACATTCGTGGTGCCGTAACTGTTGTTGATCGCATAGCTGGAGCCGCTCAGCACGCCGGAAGTGCCCGTAATTGTACCGTTTGTAAGGGTAACGGCTCCGACAGTGTCGCTGTACGTGCCAAGATCAAGTACAGCCGCCCGACCGTTAACCGTCACGGCTCCGGTTGAGATCGC
>NZ_JAAORA010000016.1 GCF_011601315.1 Candidatus Chlorobium masyuteum
CCTGATTCGCTGATCAGGCGTTTGCCCTCTTCGGTTTTGGCCAGGTCGATGAACTGCCTGACTGCACCGGTCGGCTGACCGTTGGTGTACATGAAGAGCGGGCGGTGAATCGGGTAGGTACCGTTTTTAACCGTGCGTACATCGGCATCAACACCGTCAACCAGCACTGCTTTAACCGAACTGTCTACAAAACCCATTCCGATATAGCTTACTGCCGCCGGAGTTGAAGCTACACGGCTCTTGATTGAACCGTTGCTCGACTGGGTTTCTGCTCTCTTGGAAATCGGGTTATCCTTGCCCATCACCAGCTCCTTGAACGAGTCGGCCGTACCGCTGTTTGATTCACGCTGGATAATGACAATTGCTGCATTGGGTCCGCCAACCTGGTTCCAGTTGGTGTATTTACCCATGTAGATTCCGCGGATCTGTGCTTTTGAGAGTGCATTGACGCGGTTGCTCGGGTGAACGACAATCGAGAGACCGTCAAGAGCAATAACGTGTTCAACCGGATTGACACCCTTGGCTTTGGCTGCGGCGATCTCCTTGTCTTTCATCTCCCTTGACATGGTTGCGATGTCGCAGGTTTTGTTGATCAGGCTTTTTGCCCCGTTGCCTGAACCGGACTCACTCACCACGACCTGGATACCGGTGGTTTTGGTATAGTAGCCGGCAAATGCCTTGGCGATCGGTCCAACGGTGGTTGAGCCATCAATAACGATTTTTCCGGCCGCTTCAGCCGTGCCTGATGCAGTCAAGCCGAAGACTGCTGCGGTTAAAAGAAGTTTTCTGAAGAGTTTCATTGTTTTGATTGTATTTGAAATTAAGAGTAGAAAAAGTTATCTGTTTTGGTGCTCTCACTTGCCGGCTATAAAAGCCCCCCTGTTGGAGAGCAGGGGGACACAATCATAACACACAACAGAAAGAACACAACACACACACATTGTTTAGAACTTGACGACAACATCGGCCATGAGCAGATGATTGGTAATGTTGGCTACATCAATCGTCTTGAAATTGAAGTAGTTGGCTCCAACCGTCAGGTTCTGCACGAGATGGAAGACACCGCCGATCTTATAGCCGTGCAGATTGGTTGCCGCTCCGGCATTCCGGTCTGAATCGGTCAGAATCGTAAGGGCATCGCGCTCGATTCTGATATAATCAGCATTGACTGACCACTGCCCGACCTGTTTGGCATCACCGATCTTGATCTCGGCAAGGTAGCTGTCTCTTTTTGTGTCATCGATCCCGGAGGCATCAGCCTTTTTGGCCATGTTGCGGGCATACTGACCGGTAATCTTCCACGGCAGCTTTTCGGTGATCTGGCCGCCGACGGTACCGAACAGCTCGGCTATATTGAAATCCTTTTTGGAATAGTCATACGCCGGGGAGTAGGTGGTCGTGTTGACTACATCGAAATTCGCATAGTTGTAGTAACCGGCTCCTAATAGATAATTCACCTCGCTGATCTCACCTTTATATGCCGCCTGGCCGGCCAGAATATAGGCATCCTTTTCTGCTACCGCCGTTCGGGATGAACGCTCGTTAAGCGGGAAGTAGCCGACAACTGCCGTCAGGCCATCCTTCTCCTTGCCGTCACTCTCCTTGCCATACTGGAGTGTTAATCCTTCAAAGGTAAGATCGCTGTCCCATACCAGATCGTTGACCACGACAAGATCACTGGCAACAGCCCGTTTACCCAGAATGATATTGGCTGCTCCGTTCATGCCGTAAGCCATCGGATGGTAATCAATGTAATATTCGTTCAGGTAGACCGGATCGGCAAGAAACTGATCATCAATGGTCTCGTTGCGGGAGGTCGTTTCAGTAAGACTTCCGGTCGAGAGCTGAACTCCGCCCGAAAGCTCTTCATTGATCCACGGATAGACACCAAGACGGACACGGCTGCGGTGGCGGTCACGGCTGTGCTCTCCGGTAGCGCCATCGGTGTGGCGAAGATCGGACTGATAACGGTAACGCAGATCACCTTTCCATGTCAGATCGACAGCCTCGGCGTTACTGAATCCGAGGGCCGCTGCAAGACCGACCATCATTGCTATTTTTTTCATGCTCTTTTGGGTTGGTTGATGTTGTGAGTACACAAAACTTTT
>NZ_JAAORA010000017.1 GCF_011601315.1 Candidatus Chlorobium masyuteum
TCAGACAACAATCACCCTGGGTACGCTCTCGCTCAATACAACGGGAACGATAGCCCTGAGCTCGGGAGTGTCCAATAACGGTACCTTCACGATAGCCGGAGCCAAGACGATAGATTCGATGACGGGATCAGGAGGAACAACGCTTGGAGCCAATATCCTGACGATAGGCGATGCGACGGGCAGCTCGTCAACCTACTCCGGAGTGCTTTCCGGTACAGGCGGCATCACCAAGGCCGGATCAGGCACGCTGACGCTCTCGGGAGCGAACACCTATACCGGTATCACGACAATTAATGCCGGTACGCTGAGTGTAGGAACAATGGGAGACGGAGGTGTTGCAGGAAATCTCGGTCAGGCTTCATCTGCAGCGGCAAACCTTGTGCTTGGCGGAGGAACCCTGCAATATACTGGATCAACGGCCTCTACCAATCGCGCCTTCACCCTGACTACAGGCACGTCATCAACGATTGATGTTACCGCCAATAGCCTGACGATTAGTGGTATAGGAGTCAATACCACCGGAGCCTTGACCAAATCGGGAACAGGCACGCTGACACTTGGGGCTGCAAATCTCTATACCGGCTTAACGACAGTAAGTGCAGGCACACTGGCTTATGGTGTGGCAAATGCGCTCGCAAGCGGAGGGGTGACAGTCAACGGAAGCGGAGCGGTTCTTGATATCGGGGGATATAGTGATACGGTTGGCGCAGTAACTCTGACCAATGGCTCCATAACCGGCTCCACAGGAGTATTGAGCGGCAGCAGCTACATCATCAATAATGCCTCCGGTACGGTGAACATCTCGGCAATTCTCGGAGGAGCAGGAACTCTGACGAAATCGGGAGCAGGTACGTTGACGCTCTCGGGAGCGAATCTCTATACAGGACTTACCACTGTCAGTGGCGGTACGCTGGCGTACGGCATAACCAATGCGCTTGCAAGCGGAGCGGTGACGGTAAGTGGCGGCGGAACGTTGAACCTCGATACGTATTCTGACAGCGTTGGTGCCGTGACGTTGACAGACGGAAGTATAATCGGTTCAGGTGTGTTAACAAGTACATCAGGGTTTACGGTGTCGAATGGTACAGTCAGTGCTGTTCTTGGCGGTGCAGTCACCATGACAAAAACAGGAACAGGCACAGTTACGCTGTCGGGAGCGAACAGTTATACCGGAGCGACGAGCGTGAGTGGCGGCACCCTGAAGGCGGGAGTAGCCTCGGTAGCCAATACGAGCGGAGCATTCGGAAATAACTCGGCCATAACACTCTCCAATACGGCGGGAGTTGTGCTTGATA